>NZ_JAWJYP010000002.1:0-210884 GCF_033063275.1 Nitrosomonas sp. Is37
AAGCCATGGCACGGTCATTCGATGCTTTGTGGAAAACCATCGGCAGCATACTGCCGCTCTTCTCAGCATATGAATGCAGAAATTACTTCCTGAATTCAGGGTATGGACGTACTTAAATGCAGAATGCTCTAGCACACAAGCGGTATCAACTACGAGGGAGAATCAGTAAATCAACTCAGATTCAAATGATTTGCTAGATAAGATAAAAAAAACGGAGAGTGATTGATCTAACTCTCCGGGTTAGTGAGGAACACCAAGGTAAGGTTTTTTTATTTTTCGGCCAGAATTACAAACCCTTTAGCTTCTTTTTGAAGCATCTTGAAGTAAATAAAATCAGAACCTGTTTCAGCTTTATAGCAGCGCTATCTCATTCGATTAATCCTTATTGCTTATTTCTCGCCTATGCCAGGCACTAGGCGCTAAGTATTTGCACGTATTTTATTGGTCAGCGCATCTCGATAAGCTTTTAACACCATATTCAAATCAAATATGACGCAAGAACGAGCCGCAGACAGTATAAATACGGCGGAGAAACCGACAAAGTCAGATTTGATTTAGAAATAGAATAAGCTATTGAAGTATCAAAGATTAACAAATAGAGCATTTATTTTCCTAATTACAAGTGATGATCGGCTGGTGTCAGTTAGTGGGGCAGAACCGGAAGTCGAGCGACAGAAAGCGAATGTGCTCAGAATGTACTCATTTAACGGTTGAAGCCGTACTCACCTGAACGACATCTCACTCATGGAGGAGGAAATCAGCATGCGCGACCTATTCAGATTGATTGTTATATTGCTGGCGCTCGGCTCGCTTCTGGGCTGTGGGGCGCTGGGTGGTGCTGCCTACGCGAACAAGAGCAAGGAGCAGTTGGATAAGCTGGGAGAGGACTTCAAGGCAGGTAAGATCACCGCCGAAGAGTATCTAAAAGAGAAAGATGAAATTGAGAAGAGCACGTCTGACTACTGACATGACCTCCCGGTTATACCCTGGGGCATAAGCGATTAACTGCGAGGGAGAATCAGTAAATCAGTTCAGATTCAATTGATTTGCTAGATGAGATAAAAAACCCGGGGAGTGATTGATCTAACTCTCCGGGTTAATGAGGAGTATCAAGGTAAGGTTTTTTTATTTATTTTCGGCCAGAATTACAAACTCTTTAGCTTCTTTTTGAAGCACCCGGAATAAACATTACTTTCCTGTGACATAAAGCAGTTACCCACAACCTTATCCACGGAATTTGTGGATAATCTGAATTAATTCATAAAAACGAGTAGATCGTTCCAGTAAAACCTTTTCCGCTCGCAGTGAGCAGAGAGCTTATCGAACTGTCGAACCGCTCATTCAACTCTTTACCGTTCTTTACCGTTCGCGGTGAGCCTGTCGAACCGCTCATTCCATTTCTAAATCCAACCTGCCTTTGCCAGCTTCTCCTTACGGTATTTACTGTCTGTGGCTCACCTGTGCGTGTCTATAAACACCGAGTCATTTCACGTCATAGCCGTGAAAACGGATATTCACTATGGAAATTACCAGATTCCAGCCACACCGGTCTGAGTCGATGACAAGCTTTGTAAAATGACAATTGGATGATATATTCGCTTAGAATTAGTATGATGATGGCCTATCTTGCAATTCCCTGGCTTTGCCGTGTAACAGGATAAAACCTCGGCAAAGCGCGAGAACAAGTTGATTCGTGTATGGATTAGATTATGCTGTAATAATAAAAAAACAGAATGGATCACCTACAGCGTATTTACAAATTACATCAAATATTTTCCTCCGCGCGCTACCCCATCTCACGGAGAGTACTCGAAGAAAAGCTCGAATGCTCAACCGCTACGGTCAAGCGTATGATTGACGAATTGCGGCTGTACTTTAATGCGCCATTACAATATGACCGAGAGCGTAATGGCTATTTTTACGATACCCGGCAGGGAGAAGTTTTTGAATTGCCGGGACTCTGGTTTAATGCCAATGAACTGTATGCACTGTTAACCGTGCAGCAATTACTGGAGCAAACCCAACCTGGTTTACTGGATGACCATCTCAAGCCGATAAAAAATCGCCTCGAAAAAATTCTGGCCACTGCCCAGCTCAACAAGGGTGAAATCGCCAAACGCATCCGTATCCTACGGATGACAGCCAGAAACACATCCAGCGAGCATTTCCAGTCGGTAGCCAGTGCCTTGCTGCAAAGGAAGCGTCTGCATATTCACTATCACAGCCGCAGCAATGACCAAACTAGCCAGCGTGAGGTTTCACCTCAGCGCCTCACCCATTATCGCGACAACTGGTATCTGGATGCTTACTGCCATAAGCGCAATGCGCTACGCAGCTTCGCCGTTGACCGCATCCACGCAAGCCGTCCACTCGATCAGGCCGCGCTCGAATTCGATGATGCCGAACTCGATGCCCATTTCGCTTCGAGCTACGGTATTTTTGCCGGTCAGCCCAAAGAAACCGCAGTGCTACTTTTTTCTCCCGAACGTGCCCGCTGGGTAGCCGATGAACAATGGCACCCCCAGCAACAAGGCAAGCTGCTAGCAGATGACAGCTATGAACTGCGCATACCTTATGCCGATGCCAGCGAACTCGTGATGGATATTCTGAAATACGGCGCCGGCGTGGAAGTATTAGAGCCTGCCGCATTACGGCAGGAAGTCATCAATCGGCTGCAAGCAGCGATGGAAAAATACAGTGAGGGCAGGGTCGGATTTTGAGCCTGTGTATGAGGTATTCTGCAAAATAATAAACTCTAGTTTTTTAGATTATAAGTTGCCAATGGACCCAATAACAGACTTAAAAGCAATACTGCATTCCAAACGAGCCAATATTTATTACCTTGAAAAATGTCGTGTCATGCAAAAAGACGGTAGGGTGCTTTATTTGACTGAAACAAAAGATGAAAACCTTTATTGGAACATCCCGATTGCTAATACTACCGTAATCTTATTGGGAACTGGAACATCTATAACCCAGGCCGCCATGCGCATGCTAGCAAGTGCAGGAGTATTAGTTGGTTTCTCTGGCGGTGGAGCCACGCCATTGTTATCAGGTAACGAAATTGAGTGGCTCACTCCGCAAAGCGAATACAGACCTACAGAATATGTGCAAGGTTGGCTAAGTTTCTGGTTCGACGATTCCAAACGATTAAGCACAGCGAAAGCTTTTCAACAAGCCCGCCTTGATTACATCAAACGTATTTGGGACAAAGACCGCGAACTCAAAGCCGAAAACTTTTTCATCGATGACCTAGAAATCAGCTCGACTATAAACAATTACGTAACCCAAATCGAAACCGTCGAAAAAGTCGGCGATTTGTTGCTACGCGAAGCGCTGTTGACCAAACAACTGTACCGTTACGCTGCCAAAGTCACCCAACTCGGCGATTTTACCCGCGACCACCAAGCTGCCGATCTCGCCAACGACTTTTTGAACCATGGTAATTACCTAGCATATGGTCTGGCCGCCAGTACCCTGTGGGTATTAGGCATCCCGCACGGCTTCGCCGTGATGCACGGCAAAACCCGACGGGGGGCGCTAGTGTTCGATGTTGCCGATCTTATCAAAGACGCTATTGTATTGCCCTGGGCGTTTATCAGCGCCAAGGAAAAGATGAGCGAACAGGAATTTCGCCAGCAATGCCTCCAGAAGTTTACAGAACACAAGGCGTTGGATTTTATGTTTGAACAAGTCAAGCAACAAGCCTTGCAGGAAAACCAATCATGATGGTGACCTTTGTCAGCCAATGCGAGAAAAAAGCTCTCAACCGCACTCGTCGCGTACTCGACGCCTTCGCCAACCGCATTGGCGACAGAACTTGGCAGACAGTGATTACCGAAGATGGCCTGATCGCCGTCAAAACCTTGCTACGTAAAACCGCCACCAAAAATACTGCCGTAGCTTGCCACTGGATACGATCGAGAAGCCGTAGCGAGTTGATTTGGATTGTGGGGAATCGTAAGCGATTCAATACAGACGGAATTGTGCCGGTCAATAGAACCAAAATCGATCTAAATCACCGACAATGGGAAAAAGGTTGGCATACAACAGAAGTTATTGCTGTCGCATCAGCTATCGCCGGATTATTTCATGACTTTGGCAAAGCTAATGACCTATTCCAGGACAAACTAAACCCGGAAATAAAAGGCAAAATATTTGAACCTTATCGGCATGAGTGGATTTCTTTACGCTTATTTCAAGCTTTGGTAGGTAATCTTGACGATAAGCAATGGCTAAAAATGTTAGCCAATATTGACGATAGCTTTGAAAGGCAGGTATTAGAGCGACTTGTCATCGACAACCCGGAATTAATTGAATTTGATAACCCGCTTGAAACTCTTCCACACCTTGCGAAGCTTGTCGCTTGGTTAATTGTTTCGCACCATCGTTTGCCGGTTTATCCAAAACGAGGTGATAACGAGCCCAGTGTTTCGAACATCAATAATTGGCCACTAATTGCGTTTGATCCATTATGGAATTCTGTCAACAGTGTTAATTCTGATTGGGACGATCGGACCAGACAAGCCAATTGGGTTTTTTCAAAAAGTACACCACTTGCCAGCAAAACTTGGCAGCAGAAAGCCTCGCAAATATCCAAACGTGCTTTGCGGTGCTTAGGCTTGATTGGTGTGGATTGGTTTACTCAGCCATTCATGATGCATCTATCGCGCTTGGCCTTGATGTTATCCGATCATAATTACTCGGCAATGGATACAACACCTAATTGGCAGGATTCCAGCTATTTCGCTTACGCTAATACCAACGACTATAAACAGTTTAAACAAAAGCTTGATGAGCATAATATTGGCGTCGCTCATCATGCTTATTTGTTTGCCAAGTCATTACCACGTTTTCGCGATGAATTACCAAATGTAAGCGATGACAAAAAAATCTTATCCAAAGGACTCAGTGGCGAAAAAGTATATCAATGGCAGGATAAAGCTTATCGAGTTACCCGAGAAATTCAGGCAGCCGTCCAGATACAAGGATTCTTTGGTATTAACATGGCTTCCACTGGCAAAGGCAAAACTATTGCCAATGCCAGAATCATGTATGGCTTAGCCAATGAAGAAGAAGGCTGTCGTTTTAGTATTGCTCTTGGTCTACGTGCCTTGACGCTACAAACTGGAAAATCTCTTAAAGAAAGGTTGCAACTTGACGATGACGAAATTGCCACGTTGATAGGTTCCCAGGCCTTTCTCCGCTTGAGCCAATCCAAACTCACGGATGACAATATCTTGTCGACAAGAGGAAGCGAGAGTTTGGATATGGGACTGGATGACGACGGTCATGAAGTCATTTATGACAACCATGTTTACGAAGGAAGGCTAGATAAGTGGTTTAAGAATAATCCAAAAGCACAAAAACTGCTGCACGCGCCGATATTGGTCAGCACTATCGACCATTTGACTCCGGCGACCGAAGGCGTGCGTAGTGGCCGGCAAATCGTTCCAATGTTGCGGCTATTGACTTCCGATTTAATTTTGGATGAGCCGGATGAACTCGATTTGAATGATTTACCGGCATTAGCCCGCTTAGTAAATTGGGCAGGGATGTTAGGGGCAAGGGTTGTGCTTTCTACTGCAACCATGCCACCTGCTTTAGTTTATGCATTATTTGAAGCTTATGAAGAAGGTCGTAAAGCATTTAACGCAGCCACACTCGGAACTGGAGCAATTAAGCCCATCGTCTGTGGCTGGTTCGATGAGTTTGATGCTGTTACCACCGAAGAACAAGGCATACAGTCTTTCATCACCTCACACGATAATTTTGTTAAAAACAGAATTACTAATTTGAACCACGAAGCATTGGTCTTGCGCAAAGCAAAATTGCTTGATGTTTTACCGTCGACTGATCTTTCCCCTATCGAATGCATGGCCCAGGCGATTCGAAGCAATATGTTGATACTACATACCGAACATCATCAACAGCACAAGTCGGGCAAAAAGATTTCTATTGGCTTGGTAAGGATAGCCAATATCAATCCGCTGGTCGCCATCGCACGCTATCTCTTTGCAAGTCCTGTCCAGGAGAGTTTTAGAATCCATTGCTGCGTGTATCATAGCCAATACCCTTTAGCCCAACGTGCGCTGATCGAGAGTAAGCTGGATCAGATACTGAATCGGACTGACGCTCTAGCTATTTGGCGTGTACCGGAGATTGAACAAGCACTAAACAACAATAGTGAACAAAATCAACTGTTCGTAGTGCTAGCTACTTCAGTTGCTGAAATAGGCCGAGATCATGATTACGATTGGGCGATTGCCGAACCAAGTTCAATGCGTTCGATTATACAATTGGCTGGACGGGTACAGCGACATCGGAAACGATCTCCCAATACTGAAAACATCTATATTTTAGCAAAGAATTTCAGAACTCTACAGGGCAAGGAAATTGCCTACGAAAAACCGGGTTTTGAAGCGGAAAATCGCAAACTACGTAGCCATGACTTGCATGAAATTTTGGAAGTTGCTCAATATTCTCAACCCAATGCAATCCCAAGCATTCATTGTAAAGTCTTAACAAAAGAAGAGAGGAAGCTGCCGTTTACCAATTTAGTAACGATAGAACACATCGCCTATCGCGAAATATTGTTGGGCGACAACCTGCAACAAAACCATGCCCGCTTGTGGTGGAAAAATCAAACCTCTTGGTGTGCTGAATTACAACGCAGACAACCGTTTAGAAAGTCATCGCCTGATCAAGCTTATTGCCTTTACTTGGATGAAGAAAATACCGTGCCGGTTTGGCAAATTAAAAACGAACAAGTTTATCCCATCGAATATGCCGAGACCTCTAATATTACGAATATCGAAATTTCAATCGCCAAAGGGAACCAAATCTGGTTTGAAATGGATGTTACCAGTCAGTATGAAGGATTATCTGACCTGTTTGGACGATCATTAAAATATATCAGCTATTGTTTTGGAGAAGTCCGGTTGCCAGAATACCAAAATCAAGTTGTTGAATGGTGTTATTCGCCTTTATTAGGAGTTTTTAAAGAAATTTAAATCAGGTGTAAGAATGGGGAATGAAAAAATAGCAAAAATTATTGAAGGATTTTTAGATCGTAAAAAAGAAGTCCCTTTGGAAAAATTATATAAGGATGCCGTAAAAGCATTAGGGGATAAAATTGAAAAATCTTCCGAGGATGAGGCACTAAAAGTCAATGCTAAACGAATTATTGATGCTAAAAGATCGAAAGAAAAAAGCGCATTAGATAACCAAAAGCATAAATTCAATGAATTATTAAGCCTAGAATTCGCCAATTCGACTATTACTGACACAATAAAGCTCAGCACTCTCGAGCAAATAGCGAATCTGGAAAAGAAATTTCAACCTACGCAATGGATCGATGATGCAGCGTTAAAAGTAAGTGGTGTGGTTTTAGAAGTGACGCATATCGCCAAACTTACACATTCTAGTGCTAAAGCTTCAAACATCAATACAAGTTTGTATCAATCACAAGTCGACAAACCAATACTAGTCACTGCCAATTGTGCTGCAAAATTGGAGATGGATTTTGCATATTCGACGGCCGAGTATGCTCCTGTTGCCGAGTTTTTACAATTTAAATGGGAAGGTAAGATATTAGGAAAAATTATTTGTGATGAACCCTCGGTTCTCAAACCTTTTGCACAAGATGCTGATCAACTTAAGCAATGGCAAGAGCAATTCGGTTTGGCATTCAATGAAAAACACAAATCAACCCATGAGCTTTTAAAGCAAGTCTATTTTCCAGTCGCTGCGGGTTATCACTTACTGACACCGCTTGTTTCCTCCAGCTTGGCGCAAATCATTCACGGATATATCTGGCAAACCAGGCAAGAAAACATGCTCGCCCGTAAAGCTAGAAAAGAAAGGCTATTTTTTCACCAGAATGACGTTTTATATACAAAAACTGCAATTTTAAAAGTAACGCAAACTAATCATCAGAATGTTTCTAATCTGAATGGAAAAAGAAGCGGTCAGTTGATGCTATTGCGTGCCGTACCGCCACAATGGCAATCCCAACCTAAACTGCCAATCGCCATAAAAACTATTTTCAATAAGGAATTGGCTTACGTTGCCAAAACGCCGTTTGAAAACCTGAAGGATTTACTCCTGGCCATCAAACTTAACGATCTAAGCCTGAACATGCAGCGTAAACAACATATTGCCGAATTGCTTACTGAAATTGCCGATGTCGTATTTGACTACGTAACCCAATTACATCGGCTTAGCCAATATCAAGGTTGGTCGGAGAAGTCCAAATTGCTGATACACCAGCAATATTGGCTAGACCCTTGTAGGACAGATAAAGATTTTCAAGACAATAGGAACGCTGCTGATTGGGAAACGAGTATTTCCCAGGATTTTGCCCAGTGGGTCAATTGGCGACTGAGGCACCCGAAACTAACATTGGGCGTTGCCCACGAAAAGCATTGGCGAAAGTTATTCATCCCATTGCTGCGGAAATTTAACGCCATTAGTGATAGCACATTAGACGACAACATGACTACTTCTAAGGAGCAACCGGCATGAGCAGCGCCTATGTTATTTTTGAACACCTGGCAGTACAAGACGCTAATTGCATTGCCGGTTTCACGTATGGCTTTCCAGCGATTACGCATTTCCTCGGCTTTGGACACGCCTTGTCCAGAAAACTAAATCAATATCAACTGCAAGGCTGTGCCGTGGTTTGCCATCAGCATCAGATTCACGCTTATCAACCTAACGGCTTTGGCGACTATGTATTTGCGCAAAGTAAGAATCCGCCTCTATTCAAAAAACATGCCACAACAACACCTCCGATCATTGAAGAAGGCAAAATGAATATGTGCGTTTCACTCATCATGGAATGCCCGAATTTTACGCTCAGTCGCCAATATGAAATTGATACTCTTAAACAAAAGCTGAAGTCATTAGCTTTGCAGCATCGTCTAGCCGGTGGTTCTATTCAAGATATTAAATCGGTACACCTTTTGACGGAAAAAAACAATTCTGACGAACGCAAAGAACAAACGCGGCAAATCAAGCGCTGGTTGTTACCAGGCTTTGTCTTAATAGATCGTACCGATTTACTTGCCGGACATTATCAGCAAGTTAAACAAACCAATCTCGATGCCGAGTTAATCGATGCTTGGCTAGATTTTTTCGCTTTGAAATACCAGGCGCAGCCTTTGCTGAATGATAATGAACAAGAACCCAATGAGCAAACTAAAGCCGAATGGATTCGCATTGATAAGCCGGCAAAAGGCTATTTGGTGCCTATCACTAATGGCTATAAAGCAATTACTCCGGTGTGTTCGCCTGGAGAAGTCGCCAATACTAGAAATCCCGAATATCCGTTTTGTTTTGTTGAGGCCGCTCACAGCATAGGTGAATGGCGCAGCTTGCATCGCATACAAGACATATCCGAAATGTTGTGGCAATACCAATATGAAGAAGACTGGTATTTATGTCAGCAAGGAAAATGGGTAGATAAACAGCCTAATGAAATACCGACAGAAAGTATTAATGACGATCCAGAAGACGATTTTTTGAGTTCACTTTGATTATATGAGGAGATATACATTATGGCAAAGCAATCCAAAGCATTAGTTCCATCTGTTTTGGCATTTAGCCGCAAACTTGAACCATCAGATGGTTTAATGATGTTTGGGTTATGGGAAAATCTAAAAAAATCGGATGCCTTCTATCCTATTTCAATATATCCGAAAAGAAATAGGGGAACTAAAAGCCAGTATGGGGTAAGTGATTCTGAAAAAATAGACCCAAATCCAGTTCATGTAGATGATGCCGTGCTGCCACATAATGCAGATACTTTGCGCCTAAGTTTTACACTGAAAGTATTAGGAAACATTGAAGAACCGATAACTTGCAATGATCCTGAATTTGAAAGGGCATTAAAAAATTCAGTGGAAAATTATAGAAAAACATATCAATTTAAAGAGTTGGCGACACGTTACGCTAACAATATTGCCAATGGGCGGTTTTTATGGCGTAACCGCATTGGAGCTGATTCTATAACAATCCAAGTCACCCATAATGAGCATACTTGGGAGTTTGATAGTTATAAATATCACTTAAATCAATTTGCGCAAAGCGACGGTAGTGATTTTGATAACCTGATTAAAATCATCCAAACTGGGTTACAAGGAAACTATTCCGAGTATTTAAAAATTGCGGCATTTGCCAAAATTGGCTTTGGTCAGCATATTTGGCCTTCTCAAGAAATGATAATGGAAAAACCTAAAAATGGAGAGAAGTCAAAGTTTTTATTTCAATTAGGTAATTGTGCCGCGATGCATTCTGAAAAAATCGGCAATGCCTTACGGACAATCGATACATGGTATACAGCAGGCAGCGATACACGGCCTATTGCTATTGAACCTTACGGTTCTGTCCCCTCGCGCGGCGATGCATACCGCATCGCTAAAAATGACTTTTACACCTTATTAGATAAATGGTTGGCAGACGTTAATTCTGTGCCAGAAGGACAACAACATTACATTGTTGCAACGCTCATTCGCGGCGGGGTATTCGGTGGCAAGGATGATTGATAATGAAATATTATCAAGAATTATCGTTATTACCCCAAGAAGAAGTTAGCTTATATTTCCTCTGGTCCAAAGTTTTTCAACAAATTCACTTGGGGCTCGTGGAAATGCAAGACGACCAAAAGCGGGTACCGATTGGTGTTTCGTTTCCTGAATATGTGGTAAGTGAAAAATGCAGTGTGCTAGGGAGCAAGTTACGATTATTTGCTCAAGATGAAACTATTCTTGTCAGGTTTGATTCTGCAAAATGGTTAGTCCGTTTGAGTGATTATGTCCATTGCACCCGTATCCGCCCTGTACCGGAAAAGCTAAAGGAATACGCGATTTATCAGCGTGAGCAATTTAAAACCAGTAAAGAACGCTTAGCCCGGCGCTATGCCAATCGGCATCCGGTAACCTATGACGAGGCGTTGCTTTGTTATAACAAGATGACGCGTAAATCCATAGCAACACCGTTTATTCGCCTCAAAAGTTTGAGCAACGATAAAATGTTTTGTTTGTGGATTAGAAAAACAATAGTTTCAGAACCATCAGGAGCCACTTATAGCAGCTATGGTTTAAGCACTACAGCAACTGTCCCCGAGTTTTGACCCATTTTTTCTGTTCTTTAAAAATATATAAAGTAATCAGGAGGTTACATATATCAATTTTTGGATAGGTAAATTAAACCAAATTTTCTCTAAACTGTTATGTGACTGGCTTTAATTTTTTTTGTGGTCTGTTAGCTGCCGTATAGGTAGCTTAGAAAAGTAGCCAATATTGCGCACAGATTACCAGGAAGTTAGCTGCCGTATAGGTAGCTTAGAAACAACTTTGGTAAAGCTAAGGGCCGCATATCCAGTTAGCTGCCGTATAGGTAGCTTAGAAAACCAGTGCCAGGCCGAGTGACAAAATCAAGCTGTTAGCTGCCGTATAGGTAGCTTAGAAAGTTAATCAAGCGATTGCTTATGCTCAAACTCAGTTAGCTGCCGTATAGGTAGCTTAGAAAGATCAGTGCTATAGACAGGATATCGAGAAGGAGTTAGCTGCCGTATAGGTAGCTTAGAAATACGTCATCAGACCTTGACGCTGCTGAAGCAAGTTAGCTGCCGTATAGGTAGCTTAGAAAACATTACACCAGCTTGGAACGGCCGAAAAATAGTTAGCTGCCGTATAGGTAGCTTAGAAAATCCCTATCCGCCGGTGGTCGGCATGATTGACGTTAGCTGCCGTATAGGTAGCTTAGAAATATATTTGCCTGGCAATCTGAGTTGTTCTCCTGTTAGCTGCCGTATAGGTAGCTTAGAAAGGCTAATCGTGGCACGCTGTTTTTGGGCTTTGGTTAGCTGCCGTATAGGTAGCTTAGAAATTGCCCTGGTGATTTGGCGCGAAGCTAGGGGCGTTAGCTGCCGTATAGGTAGCTTAGAAAATTCATCAGACATACATCAAATATTATTTTTATGTTAGCTGCCGTATAGGTAGCTTAGAAATATTCGGATACTAACAAATGGCCGCCATCCTAGTTAGCTGCCGTATAGGTAGCTTAGAAATAACACACCAATGATTAACGCATAATCGTAAAGTTAGCTGCCGTATAGGTAGCTTAGAAAGATTGAAAAGATTTATCAAGCTGCGGGTATTCGTTAGCTGCCGTATAGGTAGCTTAGAAAATTTGGGCATGCGGCCAAACTTAGAGACATAAGTTAGCTGCCGTATAGGTAGCTTAGAAAACCTCCTATCAATATAGCCTTATCCAGCGGTAGTTAGCTGCCGTATAGGTAGCTTAGAAAATTTGCAAGGTCAATTATTCCGGTTTTCCGAAGTTAGCTGCCGTATAGGTAGCTTAGAAATAATTGGGATCAAATCCTGATTGATAAAGGGGGTTAGCTGCCGTATAGGTAGCTTAGAAATGTCATGGGCATTGTTCTTAGGCCTCATCCTGGTTAGCTGCCGTATAGGTAGCTTAGAAAATTGCAGCAAGCAGATGTGTGTCCGCCAGCGAGTTAGCTGCCGTATAGGTAGCTTAGAAAGATTGATATACACAGGTCGATTGATTGCGGCAGTTAGCTGCCGTATAGGTAGCTTAGAAAGCAACGAGCGCGGCAAATGGTGCAAGCTTTACGTTAGCTGCCGTATAGGTAGCTTAGAAAAATGGATGTCAGCTATTTTTAAATACGCAATCGTTAGCTGCCGTATAGGTAGCTTAGAAAATGACTGAGTAATTTGTTTGGTAATTAAAAATGTTAGCTGCCGTATAGGTAGCTTAGAAAATTATGCAGCATTAATCACATCGTAAATAATGGTTAGCTGCCGTATAGGTAGCTTAGAAATCATGCGGAAATGATTGCTCGCCAAGCCAAGAGTTAGCTGCCGTATAGGTAGCTTAGAAAGCCATCGTTGCCCGTGGCGGGAAGTAGCCGCAGTTAGCTGCCGTATAGGTAGCTTAGAAAGTTTCTACTAAGTGCTTGATACATTTGGTTACGTTAGCTGCCGTATAGGTAGCTTAGAAAATATGTAGCAATATCAGATTGCTGGCGGCACTTGTTAGCTGCCGTATAGGTAGCTTAGAAATAAATAAACGTTGTAAAAATTATCAGGCTGATGTTAGCTGCCGTATAGGTAGCTTAGAAATCCTACCGCTACGTCGGTCTTGGGCATGCTGTGTTAGCTGCCGTATAGGTAGCTTAGAAAATTAATTACCGGCGAAGCAGATGACTCGGAAAGTTAGCTGCCGTATAGGTAGCTTAGAAAGTCAATGCCGCTACTAAATTACGCTGACTGTCGTTAGCTGCCGTATAGGTAGCTTAGAAAAATTCAGCATCGCCTCAAGACCGTGCGAAGTAGTTAGCTGCCGTATAGGTAGCTTAGAAAGTTTGATCAGATCAAGTTTGTCGTAGGAGGGGGTTAGCTGCCGTATAGGTAGCTTAGAAAGGTAACGTAACATTTTAATCACAATGACGAGTGTTAGCTGCCGTATAGGTAGCTTAGAAAACAAAAAAACTAAATATTCTTGCGTATATTTTGTTAGCTGCCGTATAGGTAGCTTAGAAAACGATACTCAAATTTAATCTTGAGCTCGTCATGTTAGCTGCCGTATAGGTAGCTTAGAAAGCTACGTTTTGATCTACGTTGTTGTACACGTAGTTAGCTGCCGTATAGGTAGCTTAGAAACATCGAAACGCCTCAATCCGGGCAGATTCAACGTTAGCTGTCGTATAGGCAGCTTAGAAATGGTAAAGTCATGCCTCTCGCATAAAATGACTGTTAGCTGCCGTATAGGCAGCTTAGAAAATGATAGATTTGGGTTTGCACGATGTTAAACCGTTAGCTGCCGCATAGGCAGCTTAGAAGGCAATATATCAATATTGGTATATCATTTAAAACATGAACGGAAAATAAATCATCAGAAAACTGGAAGCTGAAGGCTAGACACTCGATAGAATCAATGGCAGTCATCACATCATGTATAAAGATGGTATTTCTGTGAGTGCTCCGGTTCATGGTTCTAGAGATATTAAAAAAACACGTTATCAGCAATCGAGAAATAAACAGGGGTGAAATTGAAATGAATACGCTCTATCCTGCAATTTTTGAGTTGTAAGAGCCCTCCGGCTTTGCTGTGCAATTTGTCGATATTCCTGGCGCAATCACGGAAGGCTAGACTATCGAAGAATGCTTATTTAACGGCGTCGTGAAATCCCACGCCCCAGCGATCACGCCGACCACGCCGACCACTGCCGTCGTGCGTATCGATATGGAGAAGGACGCGACCGGCGCCGACTATAATGATTTCCTGACCCTCATCAAACTGAAAGGTCGTTGGTAAGTAATTGCCAAAGTCTTTCATCAGTTCAGGGTCTAATTCCATTTCTAAATCAAACCTGATTTTGTCGGCTCTCCTTGCCGTATTATTTATACTGTCTGCGGCTCGCCTTCGCGTCATTTTTGATTTGGAAATGGAATAAGCATCTGCAGATTGCTCGCGCTTTAATCGAGGCCGTGACCAACCCTGAGGAGGAGATTTACGTCGTTGCATCCGAGCGCCTGGTCTGAGGTGGGGTGCGTTGCTTTGTGCGGTTTTTTGATTCGAGGAGTCTGAGCCTGGATTCCTCAGTTGATTGCTCATTCTGGTATTAACATTATGAATATAATAATTTTTTCTATAAATTTCATTCTTGCCTTCTGGGTGTTTTCGCTTCGGGGCGGGTTGCGCGATTTTGCAAGCACATGGTTGCGTTGCAACTCCTTGGAATGGAACGCCCATTCCGCATCGTTGCGCCTTGCCCTGCACTCGCAAAACCACGCACTCCATCCCGTCCAACTGAGGAATCTAGGTTGAATGGATAATCATATTTTCCCGGTCGAGCTGAAGAAGGCTTACCGACTGATCAACCACGGTCCCACGGTGCTGGTGTCCGCCCGTCACGATGGTGTGGATAACGTGATGGCGGCGGCTTGGGCATGTGCACTGGATTTCTCCCCGCCCAAGTTGACCGTAGTCCTGGACAAGACTGCAAAGACGCGCGAGCTCATCGAGAAGAGTGGCTATTTCGTTATCCAGGTGCCTACGGCGGCACAGCTACGGCTAACACACGAGATGGGTACCAGGAGTCTATTCAACGAACCGAACAAGCTGGAGTGGTCCGACGTAAAACTTTTCCGTATTGATGGCTACGATCTGCCGTTCGTCGCGGGATGCTCGGCCTGGCTCGCCTGCAAGCTTATCCCGGAGCGTCACAATCAGGAAATCTATGACTTATTCATCGGCGAGGTTGTTGGGGCATGGTCTGATACCCGTGTTTTCAAGAACGGCCATTGGAATTTTGAGAGCGCCGATCCGGCGTGGCGAAGCCTTCACTATATTGCGGGAGGGCACTTCTACGCCATCGGCGATCCGCTAACAGTTCAAGACGAAAAGCTTGACTGATGGCTAGAACCAGTCAGTCTGCCAAGTAATGGATCTGCATCAACAGGTGTGTGATGCTGGGCATTGTCATTTTGATGAAGGTGAAACGCCAGAAGTTATTCGCTTGCATTTTGTTCATGAAGAAGTGATTCAGGCATGACACTACTGCAGGATGTGTTTGGTATACAGTTAATCAAAGCTTTAAAGTACCATTGCGGATGCAGAGAAATTGTTAAAGGGAGCTATTAATGAAAGTTGAAGTAACAGTTGAATTAGATATCAATCTATCTAAAATGAGTCCGGAAGACATCAAGAAATTATTGGAAGAAATGATGAATCCCATCAAATTCGATGTTTTGGAAGCGGTTACTATTAAAGAAATAAAGGTAGATATCTAGGTCGAAGGTCGATATCAGTTTTTTAGCGGTTCGACGGTTCGACAGGCTCACCGCGAACGATTCGGCAGTTCGGCAAGTTCACTGTTCACCGCGAACGGTTCGACAGGCTCATCGCGAACGGTAAAGGGTTTACTGGGAATAGTCTACTTGTTTTGATCGCAACTACAACACACAATGGTGTTATTCCATTTTTAAAACAAACTTGGTTTTGTCGGCTTCTCCGCCGTATTATTTATACTGTCTGCAGCTTGCCTTTGCGTTATGTCTGATTTGGAAATGAAATGAGTACTGCAGCACGTCTTCACGGATGACGCTGCCCGGTTTGCTGGCTCCCTTTAATTCCAGCCCGAAGGAATGCTAAAATGTGCATGTCATGAATGAAGTACTTGAAATAATTCAACAATGGATTCCAGTCCATATCCTGATCGGTATCACCATAGCTTCGGTTATTGGCTTGATCGGTTCTGTGATTGCCATTCCAATTATTCTGGTCCGTTTACCAGCGGACTATTTTGATCTGCGTATTCCACGCCATTGGATGAAAAACCATCATCCGGTATTACGAGTAATTGGCTTAATCATCAAAAATCTGGTTGGGTGCGTGTTCTTTCTGGCTGGCTTTATAATGCTTTTTTTGCCAGGGCAGGGGGTGCTGACCATGCTGATTGGCATTTCTCTGCTGGATTTTCCCAAAAAACGTGAGTTGGAAGCTAGAATTGTTAGCCAGCCCAGCATACTGAAAGCGATTAACTCTATCCGTCACAGGTTTAATAAACCATCCCTGATTCTGGCGCCTGATCCTTAACGGTAACTGAATATAGGACATCATGCCTGACATCGATTTGGTTCCAGATCTGGAACGTTTTACGGACCGTATTGACACTGATCGTTTCGGTCCGTTTGTTTTCGAGATAGGGGTTGAAGCTGCTCAGATCAAACTAATCCTTCAGCGTGCAGAAGATGCGCATGACCGTTTCATTGCTTCGCCTTTTTCTCAAGTTGCCAATCAGCTGGAGCGAGAAGTGGTAGTCAGCAGTGTGTTCGGTACCAATACCATCGAAGGAGGCAAGCTGAGTGAGGATGAAATTGCAGATACTTTGATGCTTGACCCAGGCCTGGTCAAGGAAATTGAACAGCGGCGTGCAGTGAATATCAAGGTTGCTTATGACTTATCGCAACAGGCTGCTCGGACCACAGGTTGGTCGCTGAATCGGGAGTTTATTCTCGAAGTGCATCGTCTCATTACGCAGGAAATTCCTCATACCAATAATCAACCTGGTAAGCTTCGCAATAATCTCAAGCATCATGTTACTTATGTGGGTGACGAAGCGCACGGTGGTCGTTACAAACCCCCTCAGTATGGTAAGGATATTGATCGCCTGTTGGATGCGCTCATCGATTGGCATGCAGTACTGGAAGCAGCAGCTGTCCCAGCGTTGATCCGGGCGCCGCTGGTGCATCTCTATTATGAGCAAATTCATCCTTTCTGGGATGGTAACGGCCGTGTGGGCCGGGTGATCGAAGCAACACTCCTGCAGGCTGCCGGTTATCGCTATGCGCCCTTTGCCTTGGCGCGCTATTATCTCGCCAATATCGATAGCTATTTCACGTTGTTTAATACCTGTCGTAAGGCTGCGGAGAAAAAGCAGTCGTGGCCTAATCACGCATTTGTCGAGTTTCATGTGGAAGGCATGCGCCAGACGATCAACACCTTGCAAGACCGGGTAAACCAGATCACAGCACTGTTGTTGTTTGAAGGTAAACTTCGCCGGATGCTTGAGGAGAAACGAATCAATGTTCGTCAATACACCATTGTTTCTCAGCTGTTGGGGAGAGGGCGCTCAATGACACTTGAGGAAATTCGTCAAATACCGTGGTACACCAGCCTTTATTTGAAGCTGAGCGACAAGACACGCCAGCGTGACCTGCATCATCTTTGTGAAATGAAACTGGTTTTTCTTGATACCAATAATAACCTTTGGCCAGGTATTATCAAGACTCAATACTTCAAGCCATTTATTAAAAAGTAATCGAGAAGATCAATGAATTACCAATGCACTCAGTGTGATCCATGCAAAACCCGAAATAGCACAACGCGTTATTGATATCGTTGTTGTCACCTTTGTTCCTGTTAGGAACAGTGATTAAACCTAGATTCCTCAGTTGATCGCTCATTTTGATGTTAACATTATGAATATAATAACCATTCCTATAAATTTCATTCTCACCTTCTGGGTGTTTCCGCTTCGGGACGGATTGCGCGATTTTGCAAGCACATGGCTGCGTTGCAACTCCTTGGAATGGAGCGACCATTCCGCATCGTTGCGCCTTGCCCTGGACTCGCAAAACCACACACTCCATCCCGCCCAACTGAGGAATCTAGGTTAAACGGTTACAATTCTATATTTTTTTCCAACAATAGAAATACTGATAAATGCTAATTATTGAACTGACTCCGCACGAGCTTCGCCTGACGATTGATCCTGATTCACTTGGATTTATCGATACTTCAGAACTGGTCGGTCAGCCACTTTCCTGGATCGGGCAGGAGCGTGCCGAGAAGGCCGCTTACTTCGGACTCGAAATGGAGCAGCCTGACTATAATTTGTTTGTGCTTGGGGAAGTAGGTAGCGGGCGATCTTCATTGCTACGGCAGGCGATGGCGAAAGTGGCCCTGAACAAGCCTGTTCCACCTGATTTGTGCTTTCTGCATCACTTTGAAGTGCCAGAAAAGCCACTTGCCTTGCGTCTACCAGCAGGACAGGGACGTCTGTTACGTCAAAAGCTGACAGAGCTAGCAAAATATTTGCAAGCAGAAATACCCCGTTGTCTTGAGGAATCTGATTTCAAAGCGGAAAGTAAGCGGATTGAAAAAAATTTTAAACTAGAAGAGGCCAAAGCCTTTGCAGAGCTTGACGTGTTTGCTGAGAAGCACCATTTCGCCATTCAACGGGAAGCTGGCCGTATGGTTTTTACACTGCTGGATAAATCAGGAAAAATTTTAACTGAGCCAGAAGTACTAGCGCTACCTAAGGAGCGAAGAGCCGAAATTGAGCAAGCCGAGCAGGCTTTGCAAGCTGAGATCACACGCTATTTTGAGAAGGTGCGCCCACTGGAGCGGATAAAAGATGAAGCTCTGATGACGTTAGAGCGCAATAAGGTTAAATTGCTGTTGAAAAGCGAATTAAAGGCAATCCCTGGTGCGCTGAAATTATCCGCAGAGGATGGGAACAAATTCAATCATTATCTGGCAAAGATGGAAGAGGATATTCTTAACAATATTGCATTGTTCAGAATCTCCGTTTCAGACGAAGAAAAACGCAAGGAGGAGATCAAATCCTTATTAGCGCGCTATCAGATTAATCTGGCAGTAGATAATCATGATTTGAAGGGTGCACCGGTCATTATTGAAGAAAGTCCATCTATTCGATCAATGTTTGGCAGTATCGAGTACCAATCAGTGGAAGGGGTGCTAGAGACAGATTTTACGCGTATCCGTGCTGGTAGTCTGCTCAAGGCACATGGCGGCTTTCTCATGCTCCATCTTGATGACTTATTAGTGGATGGCCTGCTATGGGAGAAATTATGCCGCCTGCTGCGCAGTAATCTGTTGCAGATTGAGGAACCTGGAACGGCCTTGACCCAGATTCCAGCTGTTTCGCTTGAACCGGAAGCAGTACGGATTCGGGTTAAGATCATTTTGATCGGTTCGCGGGAACAATACTATCTCTTACAGGAAGAGAATCCAGAACTTGCCAGGCGTTTCCGCGTCAAGGTTGATTTTGCCGATAGCTTTGTATCCAATGAGCAAAGCCGTCATGCTTCCTCCATTTTTGTAGCACACGCCTGTCATGAAGCGGGTTTGCCCCATTTTACCGCAGCTGCTGCTGCGCGTTTGCTGGAGGATTGTCACCGGGCAGCTAACGATCAATCCCGTCAGAGTGCCATTTTCAGCCGTACTGAAACACTGGTATTAGAGAGCGCAGCCCAGTGCAAAGTCCATACCGGCTGCCTGGTTGATGTGGCCGATGTTGAAAATGCATTGCAGGCGCGCATCCATCGTCATAATTATCCGGATCAATGCTTGCAGGAATCGATCGCAGATGGTGATGTCTCGATTGTAATCAAAGGAGAAAAGGTTGGGCAGATTAATGGGCTGACGCAAATAGATTTGGGTGATCACTGTTTTGGCGCGCCGGTGCGCATCACCGCACATACGTTTGCAGGTGAAAATGGGGTGCTGAATATTGAGCGCGAGGTAGGGCTTTCCGGGCCGATCCACGACAAAGGCATGTTCATATTGCAGAATTACCTATCAGCTTTGTTTGCCCATATCGCACCGCTTGCACTCAATGCTTCCATCGTGTTTGAACAGGAATACAATGGCATTGAAGGAGATTCTGCCTCGTGTGCAGAATTATACGCCTTGCTTTCTGCATTATCGGGGGTGCCACTTAGACAGGGAATTGCAGTGACAGGTGCAATTAATCAGTATGGTGAAATCCTGCCGGTAGGGGGCATTAATGAAAAGATAGAAGGTTTTTTTAATGTTTGTGAGAAAGCGGGCTTGGATGGCACGCATGGCGTATTGATTCCCCATCGCAACCGCAGGCATCTCATGCTGTCACATCATGTGATCGAAGCAGTTTCTCATGGCTTATTTCATATTTATACTGCAGAACATATGAGTGAAGGCATTGAGTTGCTGACTGATTTTCCGGCTGGTATTACCGCTGAAGACAATCTGAACGAGGTGATTTACTATCCTCATGACAGTGTGCTGGGGTATGCGCAAAAAGCACTTCGTACTTACCGACTTGCTTGCCAGCTTACCCAACACCCTAAGACAGAGCGTAGGCGGTTTGGGCCCGCTGAAAGATAGGGATGAGGATCGCAATCATTTGTGGTGAGGAGTGCGTCATGCTGAGCTTATTCAGATCTTCCCTTGTGGATTGACTGTTAACAAAAGGAGAAACCCATGCGTATTGTTCTGCTGTTCATGTTAATTTTTTTTGTTCAACCTGTTTTCAGCTGTCGGGACAGCTTACTCGATCAGAATTTTAGAAAACTGGCAGGCACTGAGGTGGTGAATCTGTGTAATGCCTATTCCGGTAAGGTAGTGCTCGTGGTGAATACTGCCAGTAAATGTGGTTATACGCCTCAATACGATGGTTTGGAGAAATTGCACGAAACGTATGAGAAACAGGGATTTGCTGTGCTTGGCTTCCCATCTAATGATTTTATGGAACAGGAGCCTGGTACAGAAGAGGAAATACAGGATTTTTGCCGGTTAACTTATGGCGTCAAATTTCCCATGTTTGAGAAGACAATGGTAAAGAAAGCAGAGGCTCATCCATTCTTTCAGCAACTGGCGGAAGTTTCAGGTACCTATCCCACCTGGAATTTTCATAAATTTTTGATTGACCGGGATGGCAAGCTGATTAAGCAATTTAGTCCCCATACGAAACCGTTTGATCCGGAAGTCGTGGCAACGATCGAACAAGCACTCCAGCAAACGTCAAAGTAACGGACTTAACCCCAACTTGAGCAGCGCTGGCATAGTGCTGCTCAAGGGGTAGACACTATAAATTTTTCCAGTTTGGATAGAAGCTGACTAAGTCAGGTTTGATTTAGAAATGGAATTACTTTATCAGCTAATGGGTATTTTGCTGACTATTCGACAGGATGGCCGGCCTCTTTCCATTTCGGGAATCCTTCCCGATAATAATAGATTCTGCGCCATCCCCATTCTGCTGCTTTTTTGCTGGCTTTGGAGCTGCTCAGGCTATGAATCCCATTACCGTAGAAAACAATAGCTTGATTCTTCTCGGCAAGGACATTCAGATTGCCGGCAGTAAAAAGCTCACTGTTGACATCCAGATGCTGAGCTCCTCGGATGTGTTCATAATTGAAAAATTCCAATTTACGCACATCGATAAAAATATAGCCTTGATCATATAACCGCTTGGCGGTCACAGTGTCCACGGTAACCGCTCCAAATACTTCTTTAGGTGCGATATTTTCTGTAGCGATGGCGCTGACTGCAGGCAGAAATAAAAACAGCAAAGCAAATAAGTATTTTTTCATATTATTTCCTAAGAAAATGAAAATAAATCAAATTCTTGCCGTAATTTCTGGAAACACTTTATAGAACATCACATGAGCGACGCTCAGGGTTAGCAGTAAATTCAGCATTTGCCCACCTACAAAGATATAGTATTAATGGTTTTCTTCCAACAAAATGATGCTTGATTCAGCTTTGCTTTTTTTTGTCAGTTTCTTGCACAAGTGTTGCCACTCTTCAATTGTAGCTTGCGCAGCCAATTGAGCGTTTCCATCTGGAAATCGACTGTTTGCGCCGCTAACTTATTCGTGGGTGCTTGTTGATGGATAAGACGGACTGCACTGTCTTCTGGTGCCAGATCAGTTTACTGGCAGGCTTGGAGATTGATTTCTGAAAATTTCGTATTCTTCAATAGCAATATTTATCAGAATCATGATGGTATTTTTAGGGGCGGGAATTTATTGATTTCTTTTTGATAACTCTCGATCTTTACCTCTCATTTAATGTTCATATTTTATGAAATATTGGATTCTATAAGATACCATGTCAGGGAGCAGCCTTCCTGACATGGCTGCCATCTTTTACTTGGGCGCTTTCATCATCAATAGTTGACCACCCTCTACCAGTTCCGGATCGAGTGCGACGCCATTGACGGTACTGTAGTGTGCTTGCACATCGAACAGGAAGTAACGGCTATTCTCTGTGTCGTAGCCAGGAACGCCGTTGAACATCTCGGTAACTTCTATGATGCCGGAGGACTCTTCGTCAGATTGCTTATTACCCGAACCATCGATGTCGGCTGAAGCGCCAGAGATGAAGCGCTCGGCATCATGTTGAGCAATGGTTGTCAGGTTACCGGTAGTCGGCTCGAATTTCCAGATTTTGCCGAGGTGAACCTGATTGCCAACGTCTTCCTGAATCCAGACATTGCCGGCACCATCGACCGTCATGTTATCCATCATTTGTGGACCACTCACGGCTCCGTCGATCAGCACCTTGATTTCACCGCCTAATTCTGGTTTAGTGATGTCTTGGAATGTAGCGCTCCACAGACGGCTATTACCATCAAATTGGTCAGTGGTTACAAAATAGAAACGATTTGGATTTTTTGTGTCCCATGCACCGTCTTCGACGCGATTGAGACCGGTACCGGTACCGCCGGATGCGACCAAGCTAAATTGATCAGTATGGCCATTCGGGATGGTAGCTTCGGTCACATGAGAACCAATCAGAAGCTGATAGCTGATACCGTTGGTCAAACCGGCCATTTCAACCGGATTACCGCTCTCTTGCTTATTGCCGACATAGAAGTAGACCTTGCTGGCGAGACGGTTGCCGTCATCCAATCCGGCAACAATAGTTTTATCCTGCTCATAGGGGCTGGCCACCACGTTTTCCCAAGCCGCTTTACCCAAAGCAGGCAGTTCATAAGAGGCGCCATGTTGACGGCCTTCCGCTACATGAGCAAAGGCACGGCCTACAGCATCAACTTCTTCGCCACTCATGAAGATGCGCCCTTCGCTAAAGCCTTTGCCGGTGTTGCTATTGAAAAAAGCACTTGGCATTGGCAGATCGGCGGAGCATAGACGGTTGATGGCAGTCTGGTCTGGATCAATCAGTTCAAGTTTCTCAATCAAATCTTCGCCATTAAGTACTTTGAGATCGCTCTTTCGGATTTGCCACTTGGACACGAACGCGCCTTTGTTGCCATGGTTGCGTACCACCCCGGCTGTATTGCGCAATTCATGATTCATCAGCACGGTGATGGTGCCGTCGCCGTTGTCGTAGGCACCCAAACCATCCGGAATGCCGACCATGCGATAGGTCTCGTTGCCTTTATGCTTGAGCTTGACGCTGTCGCCCACCGTCAGAATAGAAGAAAATTCTACAACGCTGGTTAAGGGTGTCAGATAAGGGGAGGCAGAGCTAGAAGGTCCGGTAACACCTTCGGCAACAGCATTCATTGAAGAACCGGCAGCCAAAGCAGCGACCACAAATATAAAAGAAGATTTATTTTTCATAACTGTATTCCTAGCAGAATAAATTAAATTTTGTCGGATAAATTAGAAAGCACCTGATTAAATTCATCTGGCCGCTGCGAATTCTGATTTAAGAACGTTACGCTTTCATTAACAACAAATTAAAATTTTATTAATTCATTGTTGCTTTGGTCACAGATTGAGGATTCTCTGATAACTCCACTGAATAGCGAAAGAGGTATGCTGATTTTCATGGTATATAACCTTCAGATTTTTTTAATCGTAACTATTCAGAGGCCTTTGCAAAATTTCCTTTTTTGGGGAAGCTCTATTTTGTTGAGATGTCTGGTCGCGCGATAAAAAAAGCTGCGGTAACGCAGCTTTTTTTGATAAGGTTCAACGTAAAAATTTTGCAGGTTTTAAAAATTCTTGCACTTAACTATTACCGAATAGGTTCTAAATAATCAACAAAATTCTTCGCAGCTGCATACCAACTAAAAGCTTCAGCTCTTGCTCGTGCTTCCTGCCGAGAAATTTGAAGGGCTTTTAAAACAGCATCTTCCAGATCATTTGACATGATCCCTCCTCCACTATTACCAATCACCTCTAACGGACCATCAACAGGATAACAAGCTACGGGTGTGCCTGTTGCCATCGCCTCAAGTAAAACTAACCCAAAGGTGTCCGCTTTACTGGGAAATACAAAAACATCAGCGCTGGCATATAACATAACCAATTCATCGCGTGGCAGTATTCCCAACCAATATACCTCAGGAAAGCGTTGCCTGAGTTGCTTCTCCAATGGTCCTACACCACAAACTATCTTACTTCCTGGAAAATCCATTTTCAGGAATGCTTCAATATTTTTTTCATATGAAATACGACCCACAAATAATGCAACAGGTCTTGGTAAAGCACCTAAAGTTGGGAAAAAAACAGGTTGATCATGATACCTAAAAAGATCAGTATCCACTCCATGCGTCCAAGGTCTGAGATTCTGGAAGCCTCGCTTTTGTAAACCAGATAAAACAGATTGTGTAGGAACCATTACACCTGATGAAGATTGGTGAAAATGTTTAAGCAGGGCATATCCCCAAGAAACAGGAACTTTGACCGATGCATTAAAGATCTCTGGAAATTTTGTGTGAAATGCAGAGGTAAAAGACCAGCCAGATTGCAAGCATAAGGAACGAGCTGCCCAACCCAGTGGACCTTCAGTAGCAATATGGATGGCGTCAGGATCAAGCGCCTCCAGAATTTGTGACATTTGCTTTTTAGGGCGAATAGCCAGATCAATTCCTGGATAACCCGGACAAGGACGAGTACTGAAAAGATTTGGGTGAATGATTTCTACATAATGATTGAGTTTTTTGAGTTCTTTAACCAACTCTACCAGAGTAGTTACAACACCATTAACTTGAGGGTGCCATGCATCAGTTATTAGAGCAAGTTTCATGCCAGTGCCTCGTCTTTTTTTTCGACTCTTGCCGTAGCAGGTATATTATCAGGGACAACCAAAGCATCATCCATCCTGGTTGAACATTGATTTTCCAGTTCTAGTTGACACTGAGGCCAATGAATCAGCTCGATTCGTCCATCGAAGTGTTCTACCAATGCAGAAAGACTCTCGACCCAGTCTCCATCGTTACAGTATGTAATACCATCGATATCGCGTATCTCTGCGTGATGAATATGCCCACAGATGACACCATCGAGTCCACGACGACGTGTTTCCGTAGCAACGGCTTGCTCAAAAGAAGTTACATAGCTAACTGCTGTTTTAACTTTGTGTTTAAGATACCGGGAGAGTGACCAATAAGGCAAACCTAATCGAGCGCGGAGCGAATTCAAATAACGATTAAGCTTTAAGGTAAATTCGTAAAGATTATCACCGACATAAGCAAGCCATTTAGCACATTGTATTACTCCATCAAAATAATCGCCATGTATTATCCAGAATTTACGACTGTCAACGGTCTCATAGATAACTTCCTCTACTACTTCTATACCACCAAAAGAGTGACCTAAAAACTGACGAGCAAATTCATCGTGATTACCTGGCACGTACACTACCTTGCATCCTTTTCGGACACGACGTAGTAACTTTTGTATGACATCATTGTGAGCTTGCGGCCAATACCAACGTGTGCGTAACTGCCAGCCATCGATAATATCTCCTACCAGATAAAGCTGTTCGCTTGGATAAGCTCTTAGAAAATCCAATAAGGCTTGTGCCTGACAACCTGGAGTACCGAGATGGATATCAGAAATAAAAACCGTACGAACTCTTAGCTTAGTATTTATTTCTGAGGAATCTTCGTTTTTTAAAATTGAAGCTTTTAAAGCAGGATTAGCATATAAATAATCATTGAGCTTATTCATGATTACCCCAGAAAATATTTACAGTAGCGGTTTGGTAGATCTTTAATTTGCAATAGCATGGGCAAATCAGCAGTATTAAAGTTAGGATCCCATGCAGGCCCTCCCAATACTTTTGCCCCCAGGCGTAAATAACCTTTAAGCAGGGAAGGGGGATTAATTTTTAAAGTTTGATCTAAGCAATCAACTGGCAGAGGAAAACGTGGTCTAACTTGATAGTGAGTATCCACCATATACTTATCCCGAACTTGGCGCCAAATACTTGCAGCAGCATCCCCCGAACATATCCGCTTATTGCCACTTGAACTCATATTCATCGGTATGCTAACGCAACCTATCAGATAGCTTAACTTCTTAAGCACCATAAAGTTTATCAATGCTTTCAATAATGCTTTAATAACAACTCCATTACGATAGTTTTTGTGCACACAACTTCGGCCTAATTCAACCATATGCTCTCGCAACGATTGCAAGGAAGATAGATCAAATTCACCTTCGATGTATGTTCTTCCTGCAAGCTGGGCTTGTCCCGGCATCAATACACGGCAAGTTCCAATTACTTGCCAAGTTTCACGATCTCGCACTAGTAAGTGCTCACAATAATCATCAAAATCATCTATATCAAAACCAGGAATATAGGTTGGAAGAATTGCACCCATTTCATCAGCAAAAACTTCATATCTCAGCTTTTGTGCTTCACGAATTTCACTTTGACGTTTTGCCCATGTGATTACGATATTTGATTTCTTCACTCTATCAGTAGGAATGAGCAAAGCAGACTTGGGAGCTTGAAGTAGTTTCTGTGGGGAAATATATGGCTGGATATTAAGTGACGTATTCATGTTTGACTCCTCTTCAATGTCAGGTTATTGGGTTTTAGCGCACTAATTACCTAGCATTCTTTAGGAATTTCATGAATTTATTATGTCGCTTTTATGAAATTCATATGACGAGTTGATTAATTTCAGTCAATTTCTAACTCAGCTTCCATGATTATTATGATACGGCTATCTAAGGGTAAGGTAGTTAAGGTAAGGTAGTTAACCCGGATATTTCACCAGGCTGATCTGTACCATAAAGTAAACGCTAATGAACAAGCGCTTCTGGATAAATTTACGCAAACCCAATTTGTACCGTTGAAATATTCGGGTTAATCAAGATTTTGGTGCAAGGAAGCCATCATAAAGGAAGGTAAGGGGAAGATAAGGGGAAAGTAAGGGAAAGTAAGGATTTGATGAAAAGGAGGTTATTTCTCTCTTGGGAATATTGAGTCTATTCTGATTGCTTCCCCCTAACAGGTTGGCTAAGCGCATGGAAGCAGAGCCGCTTAAATCAATACTCTGATTGGTTTTTGACTGATACTGAATTTTATTGTGCTTCCTGCTTCAATATCGCGGTTACGAAAATAATCACCGTCTACCTGCAGAGGGTAGGACGGTTCGTGTAATGTAAGCGATATACTCTCTCCTGAAAAATACTGCAGGGGAAGCCCTGCAGGTTTGTGTTGAAGCATTCTCAATGCTTTGATCAATTCATGTTGATGCTTTGCACCAGGTAAAAAACCAAGGACAAGCTTTCTTACAGATGGGTTAGCGGTAGGAACAAGTTGTAAATTTCTTGCATAAGCTGAGCTATTAGCCACAATGACATAGCCTGATTTGCGATCAATGACAGTTTGTCCATCGATATAAGCCGTCACGGTAGGATGGTGCAAAGAAACTAAGGCATTAAATCCACACCGAACGTACGTCGAATCATTGATCGGCCCTATTCGTTTGCCAATCTGCTTGACTGTGAGCGAATCAAAACCCATCGAGGCCATAATAAAGAATGGTTTTTCTCCCTGAATCCCGTTACCGCTGATCAGGCCATAAAATTGCTCCAGGCATCTTCCATTGGTAATAGCTTGAAGCAAATCCTCTGTATTTGCACTCATTCCATAGGAACGGGCAAATAAGGATTCGTTTCCACCGGGAACCATGTAAACGGGAGTATCTGTTTTACTAAGCAAAGGAAGGAGTTTTCTGACTGTTCCATCCCCCCCGATCACCACTAAAAGATCATGTCCTGTAATGTCTGTCTCGAGAAGCTTGTAAGATTTCATTTTTTTCTTTGACTCGCTAACTTCCACAGCAATCCCATGATTAGCAAGGAATTCCCCATATTCATGGGCTAACGATTCTGTATTTCCCGCACTAGAGATAGGATTGAAAATAATCAATACTTTTTGGGGTGAGGGAATGTTAATCATGTTCCCTTTTGCTGAAATGAGCTTTCATTTTTCACGAAAAATTAATAATGATCTAATGAGTTAAAAACTTTGTTAGTTTAGTTTTTTAATAAGTTAATGAGTGAATCAATCACGGGGAGATCTTATTCCGTTTAAACCATTGATAAGAATTATTCCCATTTTGTCAGATTGAGCATGGTAAATATTCTAATTGCTTCGCATGATGGATACTATGTTGCATTGAAGATTTGGTATGTTGATTCCAGGAAATTGCTGTCGGAACGCTAACAGCTGATGATGACAAGCAAATGACAGAATTATTAAAGTTTCATGTATTAACGATAAATTGAAATGAGAAGAAGCTTCAGTATTTTTTAATCAGAAATACGTGCTTCTACTTATTTATTTTTTCTTATTGATAGCCTAGGATAAATTACTCCTTCGGTTATTGATCTTTCTTGCATCTATCACCATGCAGTGCAAATCGTGTGAACAGGTATGAGCAGGTGAGAGAAAAAGTAGATAACAAGGGACTCAGTCAAGATTACGCTGCTAATTGATAGGACAGCGATTGAGTTATGCAGGTTTCACCAGTCGCTAGAGTTCTGGAAACTGGTTGACCAAGCTTTCAAGAAATTTCACTGCTTTAGATAAGGAGAACTATCATGAAAAATGTCCCGCAATCACCTTCATTTCTGCATAGTGAAACAAGTACTGGCCAAGCATCTACACCTCCTTCTAGTGAATCAAGTACTACGCAACCATCTTCAACTCAGCCTAGTATTGTTACTCGATCTGATCTCCTTGCTACTGTTGAAGATTGGCTCTGTAATTTAGGCATACGTCGTATAGGAGAAATACCCGTGATAAAAGTCGATTTATCAGAAAGTGATACTGCATATACTATTCTTGCAGATATCCCCGGTGTAAATAAAGAGGACATAAAAGTTGATTTAGATAGTAACCGTGTTTCCATCACTGTCGAAAAAAAGAAAGAGGTGGAACAAAAAGAGGGTGAAAGAATCATTTCTAGAGAACGTTCTCTGGAATCTATCTCCCGTTCTATTAGGCTGGACGCGGAAATAGATGTGAACAAAGCTCAAGCCAAGTATGAAAATGGTGTACTAAGATTGACAATGCCAAAAAAACATGTGAAAGCTATCAAGCAGCTTGAGATCATGTAATTAAGGAAATTTTCCTGCCAAGATTACAAAGCGTTCATTCAGGAGACTCCAATGCCAGCAAAGCAAATCCTGTTTCATGATGCTGTTTACACCAAGATTGTCAGGGGGATAAATATTCTAGCCAATGCCGTCAAGGTCACACTTGGCCCGAGAGGCCGCAATGTCATTCTCGAACGTGCTTATGGTCCACCCTTGGTCGCTAATTCTGGTGTTGTGGTGGCGAAGGAAATCGAGCTTGAAGATAAATTCGAAAACATGGGCGCGCTGATGGTGAGAGAGGTTGCCAGCAAGACATCCAATGTGGCAGGAGATGGCACCACCACCGCGACAATACTGGCGCAGGCGATTGTCCGCGAGGGAATGAAGTTTGTTGCAGCAGGAATGAATCCTATGGATTTGAAGCGCGGCATTGACATAGCGGTTGCGGCTATAGTGGAGGCGCTCAAGGAAGTATCCAGACCCTGTATATCCCGGAAAGAGATTGCTCAGGTGGGTGCTATTTCCGCCAATGCCGATACCATGGTGGGCGAGATCATTGCTGAAGCCATGGAGAAAGTAGGCAAGGAAGGTGTCATTATGATCGAAGATGGCCAGAGTCTGGAGAACGAGTTGGAGATAGTAGAGGGAATGCAGTTTGACCGTGGTTACCTGTCTCCCTACTTTATCAACAACCCAGACAAGCAAACGGCGGAACTGGATGATCCCTATATCCTTCTGTCTGAAAAGAAGATCAGCAATATCCATGATCTATTACCGTTGCTGGAGCAAGTCTCCAAGGCTAATCGGCCGTTACTTATCATTGCAGAGGATGTTGAGGGAGAAGCACTGGCGACGCTGGTGATCAATAACATCCGCGGCATTCTTAAATCCATAGCCGTTAAATCACCAGGATTTGGTGACCGACGCAAGGCTGTGCTGGAAGATATTGCTATTCTCACTGGTGGTACCGTGATCGCCGAAGAAACCGGTTTTTCCCTCCAGAAGATTACGCTGAATGATCTCGGTCAGACAAAACGTGTTGAAGTGGATAAGGAAAATACGACTCTCGTTGGCGGGGCAGGGGAGATCAAAAAGATCCAGAGCCGTGTCAAAGAAATCCGCAAACAGATTGAAACAGCTTCAAGCGGTTACGACAAGGAAAAACTACAGGAGCGTGCTGCCAAGCTCGCTGGCGGGGTGGCAGTCATCAAAGTTGGTGCCGCTACCGAAACAGAGATGAAAGAGAAAAGGAGCCGGATTGAAGACGCGATGCGTGCGACCCGCGCTGCTGTGGAAGAGGGCATCGTGCCGGGTGGCGGTGTCGCATTATTACGGGCCAGAACGGCCATCGGTGTACTGAAGGGCAGCAACCATGAACAGGATGCCGGTATCCAGATTGTAGTGCGGGCTTTAGAGGAACCTTTACGGCAAATCGTCACCAATGCGGGAGGTGAACCATCCATCGTGCTTGCCAAGGTATTGGAAAATACCGGTAACTTTGGCTATAACGCCGCAGCCGAGGTATATGGTGATCTCCTGGAAATGGGAATTCTCGATCCCACCAAGGTGACACGTTGTGCCTTACAGAATGCCGCTTCGATTGCTAGTCTGATCCTTACTGCCGATGTCATGATCGCTGGATTATCTGAAGGAACACAAGTGGCATAAAGCAAGATAAATAAATTAAACAGATCTGGGAGATTGGCATAATTATGAGGATTATGGTTTTCGCGATCAATCAGATTTGCAGCCATTGTTGAATCTGTTCCCGATGTTGCGCATACCAGATTCTGCCGATTTCTAATGCCTTTTGCTGGAATACTGGATTGTTTGCAGAATCCATATCACCTGGCATATCAAAGTCTTTTAGATAATGATTGATATATAACACACGATTGCCCAACATCTCTTCAGTAATTTTGACATTTGTAATCATTTTCTCCCTGAGAATTAATGAAGCTACTCCTTTTGCCGACCATTGAACTCCACCATATCCACAGGCTTTAGTGCCATTTATCGCGAAACTGCGCCAACCTGATCCAATGGAAAGCACTTTTATCTCGCATTCCTTCCAAAACTTCTTAGCATGAAGATAGACACTAAGGCCTGGATTATTCATACCTATACCTCCATCGATTCGCCAGTTTCCATCTTCCATTTGTACTGGAGGATAATATGCTGGTGCAGCAGTGCAAGCATCTGCCACTTCGCTAAGAAGAAAATCCGGTTGACTCTCATTGGTGAAAATTTCTAATTGATCCCGATTAAGATTGAAACTAGGAATCAATATTTGTTTGCTAAGTGATGAAAGCCTTAAGTTTCCTAATTCTTTTTTTAATACCAGGCTTTTTGTGGTACCTCTATATTTGGGACGAATTTGCAGGATATTTAGCAACCTGCTCATCCTATGTTCTGTCATCATTTTTTCTAGTAATTTTTCTTGTAGAACAGTATGAATGATCTCCTTGGCAGTCATTGTTCGACCCAGAATTAGACATGCAATCAGTCCCCCAGATGATGAGCCAGCAACCATGTCAAATAAATCGTAAGTTGAAGAACCGCTATCTTCTTCAAGACAAGCTAACACGCTAAGTTGAATTAACAAATGACTACCGCCTCCATCCAAACTCAAAACATATTTGGGTTGCACAACAGCTCTCTCCTGGATTTATGTTACGCATGAGAAATAGGTTATTAGCTGCAAGGGTGATGTATTTTTGAACTCATACCTGCTGAATTCTTCAGCGCAGCTAAATGTTTGAAGGAGAACTATGTTCTTCACTATCACCCTATAAGTGTATTTTTAAGTAAACTAGGAATGGAAATAAAGCTTAAAGATAACTTATTAAACTTCTTTGAATTATTTGTTAAATATTGATGAAATCTTTATTAGAAAAAAGAAAGATGATGTATCACGAAAGGAATAATTGACAGGTTAATGAACCTTTAATGACTATTAAAGACTTATGTAACATCGATGACAGACAAGATCTTAATGATCTGGTGTAATATTTATTTTATTAATAGTAACTCTCTAGTATCACAGTACCTTATATCCAATGCACGGCACATCTACCTTGAAACAATTATTACCTGAACTACAACAAATTGAAGCAATTATTCATTTGGGTAATAAAACAGGTTTATGTAGTCAAGTGCTTTGTCATGTACCCTGTAATGAGGGTATGTTGCCAATTTATGCCATAACACTCGGTAATAGGGCACGAGATATTCCTTGCATTACCTATGTTGCAGGTATCCATGGACTAGAGCGCATTGGGACACAAGTTGTCATCGCTTTTCTAGAAGGTCTGTTAGAACGTTTAAAGTGGGATCAGGTCCTGGCTGATATTCTGGAACGGGTATGCATCAATTTTTTACCGCTCATCAACCCGGTTGGCATGTTGAACTATACCCGCGCGAATGGGCGAGGTGTCGACTTGATGCGTAATGCACCAGTAGATAGTCATGAAAAGACAGTCTGGCTGGCAGGGGGGCATCGGATTTCATCTTATTTGCCATGGTACCGTGGGAAAGCCTCTGAGGCGATGCAACTTGAAGCGCAAGCGTTATGTGATTTTATTGTACAGAAAGTTTTCCCTGCACCATTCAGCCTAGTTTTGGATTGCCATTCCGGTTTTGGTTCTCGTAATCAAATCTGGTTTCCTTATGCCAGAAGCCGACTTGAACCTATTAAGCATTTAAAAGAAGTTTTTTATCTGCGTAAGCTTTTTATGCAGACTTATCCCTATCAAGATTATCTTTTTGAGCCCCAATCGCAACATTACCTAGTACATGGTGATCTTTGGGATTTTCTTTATCTGAAATCGTTGTCAAGTGATAATATTTTTCTGCCATTAACTCTAGAAATGGGTTCCTGGCGATGGATTCGCAAGAATCCGCTGCAGTTACGTCAATTACAGGGCCTTTATCACCCGATAAAGCCACACCGTCTTAATCGGGTGCTGAGAGGCCATTTAATACTGATGGAATTTTTGTTGCACGCGACTTTATCTTATAAAAACTGGCTTGTTAAGAGTGACTCACTGGAATTAGAGCAACAGGCGCGAACGCTGTGGTACACATGAAGTATTGTGAGCATTTTGTATTGATTCGAGGGTTGTTGCGTGAAACAAGACACTGGGGAGGATTTACCGAGTATCTGCAGCAACAGTTTCCCAATGCTAATATTATTATGCTGGATATTCCTGGTAATGGCCGATTGCATCGTGCCACTAGCCCAGAAACGATTGCAGGCATGACAGAAGCATTGCGCGAACAAGTGCTCATACGTCAGCCACTCAGACTGATCGCACTTTCCATGGGAGGAATGATTGCTATTGATTGGATGATGCGCTATCCGGATGAAGTGGAAGCAGCAGTTTTAATCAATACCAGCGCAAGACCGCTATCTCCGTTTTACCACCGTTTACGCTGGACGATTTATCCCTATGCTATAAAAATGATTTTTCGGTCAGCTTTGCAGAAGGAGTCAGATATTCTGACCCTGACTTCAAACCGTCACAGCCACAACAGCAAACTGCTTGAGTCCTGGCAGCAATGGCAACGAGAAAACCCAGTGTCAACTGTCAGTACCAGGAATCAATTCCTGGCTGCGTTAAAATTTTCGGTAACTTCCAAACCGAAGCAACCAGTACTCATTGTAGCCAGTCAAGCTGATCACCTGGTTGATTATCGCTGTAGCTTGAAACTGGCACAGGCTTGGCAAACAGACTATGTGCAACATGATACGGCAGGCCATGATTTGCCACTGGATGAGCCGGAATGGCTGGCAAATGTCATCAAGCAATGGTTTAATCCTGATCTTTCTTCAACTGCTGAAATATAAATAAATCAATCAATTCAACTCTCATGGCGCAATTATTCTGTGCTGACGGGAGGCGTATGCGGTTTCGCGAGTGCAGGGCAAGGTGCTACGGCGCGGAATAGTTGTTCCATTCTAAGGAATTGCAACATAATCATGTGCTTGCAAAATCGTACAATCCGCACCGGAGCGTAAACGCTCGGAAGGTGAGAGTAAAAAAATAACAGAAAAGGCTATAACATTCATAATGTTAATGCCAACATGAGCGACCAACTGAGGATCTAGGTTGAATCCTTCAAGCTCATTTTCTTAGAGTAATTTCTGCGTCATTTCTTCGTCATATTGATCATATATCTTATCTAGCATTAATTTGTGTTAATGGGGAGCAGATATATGCTTGATGTCGATGCCTTGCTGAAAGATTATTTTCAGAATGTGGATGAAAAGATTGATAAACCTCTGATGAAGGTCGCTTCTTCTGTATTAAAAAAACTTTTCCATCAGGATGAAATTAACTTTTTTATTGAAACTCACAAATACCTGGAAGGATTAGAATTCAATGATGCCGTTCTTGAACATTTTAATTTTACATTTCAAGTTTCTAGCAAAGACCGGGCGTATATACCTGATCAGCGTCGTGTACTGATCGTTGCCAATCACCCGCTTGGCTCTCTGGATGGATTGGCACTTCTTAAATTGATATCGGAGATCAGAACCGACGTTAAAATTGTTGCAACTACATTGCTGGACTGTATCGATCCCCTGCAAGGCTTATTTCTCTCGATTGATAATTTATCAAAAACAGTGAAGCATCGCGATAGTATGCTTCAAATTGTTGAAGCACTGGAAGCAGAACAAGCTGTCATCATGTTTCCAACCGGAGAAGTCTCACGTATATCTCCCCTTGGAATTCGTGATGGCAAGTGGAAAACTGGTTTTTTATCTCTGGCTAAAAGAACCAATGCACCAATTGTTCCTGTATATATTGGTGGCAAAAATTCAATGCTTTTTTATGGTCTTTCGAGTATCTACAAACCGTTGGGCACAATGATGTTGGTCAACGAAATGTTCAATCAAAAAGGCTGTGAAATTTCATTCAGGATTGGCAAACCTATACCGTGGGAATCCATAGCAGCAATGGATATGCCTAAAAAAAACATTGCCAAATTAATGCGCAAACAGGTTTACTTATTAGGTAAGAAGAAGAAAAAGGAACTATTTAAACCAATTGAGAATATTATCCATCCGGTTAAAACTAAGCTAATCCGTAAAGAACTCAAAGCTTCACAATTAATAGGCAAAACACAGGATGGCAAGCATATTTATCTGTTCGATTATGCTTCCAATTCCAGTGTAATGCGTGAAATTGGGCGTCTGCGCGAATTATCTTTCCGGCAGGTGCAGGAAGGCACGGGCAATTCTTTAGATATCGATAATTATGATCGATATTACCGACACCTTATTTTATGGGACGAAGACGAGCTGGAAATTATTGGTTCCTACCGTATAGGGGAGGCGGCCAAGATTCTCAGGAAATATGGGGAAACAGGTCTGTATACTAACAGCTTGTTCAAATTTGATCAGTCATTCATTCCTTACCTTGAAAATGCTATAGAACTGGGGCGTAGTTTTATCCAGCCCAGATATCAGGGAAAACGTAGTCTGGATTATCTCTGGTATGGGATTGGCGCTTATCTTTATCTGCATCCAGAGATACATTATATGATTGGGCCTGTTTCATTGAGCACCTCAATGCCTGAATCCGCACAAAAAGTCATTGCAAGTTTTTACACAGAGCTTTTTGGCAATGACAAAATGCTTTCCATACCCAGACTTCCATTTAACTTTACACAGATTAAGGACTTTATAGCATTTAAGAATGTATCAGACGAAATTGAATACAAGAGTGCATTTGCCATTCTTAAAGAACGACTGGATGATTTAGGTGTAAAGATACCTATCCTATATAAGCAATATGTAGAACTATGTCACCCAGGAGGCTGCGAATTTCTAGGTTTTAATATTGATCCCAATTTTTCTAATTGTGTGGATGCTTTGATTCTTGTACATATCGATAGCATTAAGGAGAAAAAATACCAACGCTATATTGAAAGTCATGCAAAAGTTATTGAAAATATGAACTCTGCATAATAAATAATTTTATGATTGACTAAATATTTCGATTTATTAGTTTAAGCGCGTACCCATAAAAACTTGTTTTTGGTGGTATACATATTGCGAGACAAGGCGCGATGAGGCCGCAGGGCCGTTCCCTGCAATGAAGAGCAACGTCGCTTCGCGCCTGGATTACCATATGTTCCATCCTGCCAAACTGCGGTTCTTATTCCATTTCTAGATCAAACATGATGCGAAGGCGAGCCGCAGACAGTATAAATAATACGGCAAGGAGAAGCCGACAAAATCAGGTTTAATGTAGAAATGGAATTAGGTTAAAAGTACCTTGCCTAACTAACTCTTACCTCATAACAATTACAGCAGTTCGTTCGCGAGATTCGCCAATGCTGAACGTTCCCCTTTTTCAAGCCGGATATGCGCGAACAAAGGGTGTCCTTTCAAACGATCGATCAGGTAAGTGAGACCATTTGATTGTTCGTCCATGTAGGGTGTATCGATCTGGTGTATATCGCCCGTGAATACTACTTTTGTTCCTTCACCAGCACGAGTGATAATCGTTTTAACTTCATGTGGCGTCAGATTCTGCGCTTCATCAATGATAAACATTACATTGGATAAGCTTCGTCCACGGATAAAGGCCAGCGCAGTGATTGAGAGCTTACCGCTTTCTTCCATGTCGTCCAAAATCTTGGATTTCTTTTCAGTAGCACGGAATTGACTTTTGATGTATTTCAGGTTATCCCATAATGGCTGCATGTAGGGAGAAATCTTATCCTCAGCGCTACCCGGCAAGAATCCGATCTCGCGATTGCTTAATGGAATAATAGGTCGGGCGAGAATGATCTGGTTGTATTTATTTTTTTGTTCTAGTGCGGATGCGAGTGCCAATAGGGTTTTTCCGGTCCCGGCCACACCTTGAAGAGCGACGAGCTTGATATTGTCATCCAATAATGCATTTACAGCGAAAGTCTGTTCGGCATTTCTGGGTTTGACATTATAAACATAAGTTTTCTCGACCCGTTCTATAGTATTCAAGGCTTCATTGTATCGCGCCAGAACTGAATCACTCCCATTCTTAATGATGTAATAACCGTTGGCAATTTTATGGTTACCGAGGAGATCTACTTCTTCAATGCTGCCTTTTCTAAAAAGTTCATTGATCGTATTTGAAGGTATACCTTCAATCACCGGGAAACTGGTTGAAATATTCTTGACGTTTTTTACTTTGCCAGTTTCATAGTCTTCTGAAGGCAGCCCTATGGCCTTGGCTTTCAAGCGCAGATTAATATCCTTGGTGACCAAAACAACCTTGGCAGACTTTTCAGAATGTGCCAGTGTCAGCGCAGCATTAATGATCTTATGATCATTCTTTCCTTTCCCATAGATCTCTTCTGCATCCATTCCGTTAACCAGATTGGACATTACAATTTTCAGCTTCCCTTTTTTGGTTCCCAGCGGAATCCAGTTGTTAAGACCATAATCCCCTGAAAGTTTATCCAGAAATCGAATCGCTTCTCTTGCTTCAAAGTTTTTTGTTTCATTTCCTACTTTAAAACGATCCAGCTCTTCCAAACAGGTAATGGGAATGGCTACATCATTTTCTTCAAAGTTTTTAATGGAGTTGTGATCGAAAAGTAAAACAGAAGTATCCAATACATAAATTTTTTTAGCGCGTTTCGCCATGGTTTTTGATGTGATCTATTATCACTAGAAGAGATGCATAAGAAAATATACACCCTTTCTTACCAAAAAAACCACATAAAAATTTTGTGCCCAAATATTCCCGGCTACTTTTATTTTTTGATTCAATGGGTCCTTGACCTGATCATAGAAGTGCTTGGCATTCCAATCTGAATGGCGACTGTGATATTGCTCGGTCAATTATCCTAAAAACCGCAATTGGACGGAGTGGAGCGTGTGGTGATCCAGGTGCGAGGCAAGGCGCGATGAGGCCGCAGGGCCGCCCCCTGCAACGAAGAGCAACGCTGCATTCGCGCCTGGAGCGTCATACGATGCACCTCATAGCGACCTCACCATTCTGGTGAATGAGAAAATTTCGAGAGCGCCTCTATATGTCATGCGCTTAGCTCTTCAATCAAGCGGTCAATTGCGGTTTTTAGGATTATATGACCATCTACCGGTGCCTGCTGGTGTGATATCCGCAAAAGTCGCTTATCCATCAGCGTTTTCAACCAACCTTTCTCATAGCGGTTCACCTAACAACGAAATATTCGATCGCTTACCCAAACAGCAGTGTTGCTCCGCTTGCATGAAGTAGCGTCTTTCCCAATCTCCATATGTTTCTTCAAATCATATTTCCGTTTTTCCTGTATTATTCCATCCGTTTCATCTGAATCCCCTTTGGCTTCAGATGAAAACTATCAGATCATTTGTTACAAGCCTGGGCAAGTTTATTGGTTGATTAAGGATTTTTTATATGTGTAATTAAATTGTCACATGAAGTAGATATCTTAGTGTTTCAGGCGTAATCCTGAAAATATGATTTTGATAGAACTTTTTATGTGAGGAAATAATGAATACAAAAGCAAGAGTATTAATAACGACACTGGCGCGCTGTTATATAAGATTGGTTGCACAAATAGTGATTCTGGTGGTTTCAGGCTTGATCCTAAGAGCATGATTTTGATAAAGCTTTTCATGTAACGACGGTGGATTATGCTGATATGTGTGGATTGGTTACCGACCTGATTTCACTGCGTCGCAGAGCTGGCTTTCCTCTAATTGCAGAGATGTTCATTCCGTTGGTTAATGCCGATATAGCCTGGGCCAGGGTTCCCCACATCGGTCCAACCATGCCACAGCGCAACATACCTGTTACCACCTTTTCCGATTAATCAGTGATTGTCTGATTGTCGTGACATGCAATGTTCCAGATAAAACCCATTAGTACCCGTGCAATAGCCATGGTCGTCTATTGAGTGTTGTATCGGCAATACGCTTGCTTGCCACCTTTACCGCATCAATATATTTCTGCAAAACTAATTGAATAGATGCATAAGCCCGGTTGCTGCTAGGTTGCGGTAAACCACAGCAGCGTTGCTTCTATCTGCGTGAGGTAACATCTTTCCTAACCTTCTTATGCTTCTTCAAGTCGTATCATTTCTGTCGCTACTCCGTTCGTCTTATCTGAAATCTTCCGTCAGATTCAGATAAAACCAATCAGATTAATTGCTATAAATCCGAGCAGTTTATTTGTTTTCTATATATAAGTGTTAGCACGTATTTTTTTTTGTTATTTATTATTTATTATAGATATTGATTTCAATATTAGACCCTTATTTCATCTTATCTTCTTACATTAAAACTTGGAGATCGATCGAATGAGAAAGGGAATAGCGGGATCTCCAATTAAGACTACGCTGCTAATTAAAAAGGCGACGATTAAGTAATTCATGCTTCTTTTTGTAGCTTCTGGTTTGAGAAGCTAATTGACTTAAAAAATGGTCGCTTTCATAGATAAGGAGAACTATTATGACAGGTACCAAACGTCCATCTCAGCCAAGTGAAACGAGTGCCGAGAAACCACCTTCTACTCCCCTTGGTGAGACAACAGCCACACAACCGCCTCCTGGAGAGACCACTACCACTATTATAAAACCATCTTCAGTTCTGCCCAGTAATGTCACTGATCTACTTGTTACTCTTGGAGATTGGCTCGGTAATGTAGGCATACATATAGGAGAAATTCCGCAAATGAAAGCTGATTTAATCGAAAATGCTTCTGCTTATACTCTTCATGCAGATATTCCTGGTGTAAATAAAAGCGACATAAAAGTTCAATTGGAAAGTAACTGTGTTGTCATTAGTGTTGAAAAAAAGAAAGAGGCAGAGCAAAAAGAAGGTGAAAGAATAATTTCTTGCGAGCGCACCTGTGAACCAGTTTCCCGTACATTTAGACTGGATGAGGAAATAGATTTGAATAAGGCTCAAGCCCAATATGAAAATGGTGTGCTGAAATTGACATTGCCAAAAAAATATGTGAAAGCAATCAAGGAGCTCCAAATCGTATAGTTAAGGAAATTCTCCTGCCTATAAACAGGGAATAATTTTTTTCTGCAAAGGAAGATAATTACGTCTAAGTTTGTGGGTGAGAGTATACAGAGTAAAACGACAAGCTATTTTAACCTTATCCTGACTCAATTTATTTATTGAGGTCAGAAGCTAGGGTACACGCTTTAGTGAAGTTATCTGATCAAGATTACAAAAACGTTCATTCAGATGGCTTCATAGCTGGGAAAGCGAATCCTGTTTGGGATGCTATATGCACTTCGAGTGTCATAATCATGTAACAACAGCGCAGTATAACTTAGTCATGGTGAGGGAAATGTAATCATCCATTCTGAAACTGATCAGCGTGTTTTCTCGAGGAGAAAGAAGTGTCTAGAAAATCATTTATTCTGGCAGCTGTTCTAATGGTTTCTGCCGGTTCAGGCTTAACCCAAGCCGCACGCGATTATATTAGTATTGTTGGCTCCTCGACGGTTTATCCCTTTGCTACTGTAGTGGCTGAAACTTTCGGTAAAACATCTGGTTTTAAAACGCCGAAAATTGAATCTACAGGTACAGGTGGCGGTTTTAAGCTCTTTTGTGGCGGGATAGGCGTGGAACATCCTGATATTACCAATGCTTCTCGTGCGATTAAAAAATCAGAGGTCGACTTGTGTGCGGCAAACGGTATCGCTGAGGCTATTGAGGTAAAAATTGGCTATGACGGTATTGCCATTGCCAATTCCAAGAAAACTGCGCCATTGCAACTTTCACGGAAAGATCTGTTTTTAGCGCTAGCCAAGAATGTACCCGATCCCAAGGGCAGCGAAAAGTTGGTTCCCAATCCCTACAAGACCTGGAAGGATGTGAATTCAAAATTACCCAATGTTGCTATTGAAGTGCTGGGTCCGCCTCCCACCTCGGGTACCCGCGATGCATTTGTCGAGCTTGCCATGGAAGGGGGATGTAAAAAGTTTGACTGGATCGCAGCGATAGAAAAAAAGGATGAAAAGCAACATAAGGCAATTTGTCAAACAATCCGTGAAGACGGCGCTTATGTCGAGGCAGGTGAAAACGATAACCTGATTTTGCAGAAGCTACAGGCAAATCCAAAAGCGCTAGGCATTTTCGGTTTTAACTTCCTGGATCAAAATATTGACAAGGTACAAGGTTCAGTCATTGACGGCGTTGCACCAACGTTTGACACGATCGCAGATCACAGTTATCCGATTTCCCGTCCGCTATTTTTTTATGTGAAGAAAGCGCATGTTGGCATGATTCCAGGAATCAAGGAATATTTAAACGAGTTTACCAGTGAAAAAGCTTGGGGTGATAATGGCTATTTATCAGACAAAGGCCTGATTCCTTTGCCAACCGCCGAGCGTGCTGAGGTTGCTCAGACTGTTAAGCAGCTAATTGCAAATTAATCTGTAATTAACCGATTGTAATAGGGTGAGGCAGTTGTACTCTGCGCCACCCTTGCAGACTTGATAGCATATATGCATACGCTCACTCTTGTTTTCATCTTGCTTTTATTAATGGTGGCCTGTTTTTATTTTGGGCGCCGGCGTGCTTTGGTGGTTTCGAATGGTGATATTCGGAAGCTCAACTCATTGCCTGTTTACTATGGCTACTACACAGCACTCTGGTGTGGTATTCCTGCGCTCATCATTTTTACTTTCTGGCAGTTTTCTGAATCAGCGATTATCACAAATCTTGTTATTGCAGGTCTTCCTGAAGATGCCTCCTCACTTTCAAAACAACAATTAAATCTTGTAATCAACGAAATTCGCAACATAGTAAACGGGAACATTGTAGCTGGCACGGCTCGCCCAGAAATCGCCGCAGCAGCTGACCGCTATCGAGAATTGCAGAATATCAGTAACATTGCATTATTCGTTGTGATGATGGCGCTCGGTCTGACTGGCGCTACCTATGCATTATCTCGTGTTGATCAGCAACATAGAGCACGCAATAAGGTTGAAAATACGATTCTGGTTTTTCTGATAGCCTGTTCTTCCATTGCGATATTTACAACATTGGGTATCGTATTGTCAGTTTTATTCGAGGCAATACGCTTTTTCCAGTCGGTGCCCATTACCGATTTTCTATTTGGATTGCAATGGAGTCCCCAAATCGCTATTCGACCCGGCCAGGTTGGCGCATCGGGTGCATTTGGTGCTGTCCCTTTGTTTGTTGGCACCATGCTGGTATCCATCATTGCCATGGTGGTCGCTGTGCCCATCGGTCTGATGTCCGCCATCTATTTATCTGAGTATGCGTCGTCACGTTTGCGTGCCTTGAGCAAACCCATGCTTGAAATTCTTGCTGGTATTCCAACAGTCGTATATGGATTTTTTGCGGCGTTAACTGTTGCTCCCTTTTTTCGAGGTTGGGGTGAGTCGCTGGGACTGGATATTTCATCTGAAAGCGCTTTGGCTGCAGGTGCGGTGATGGGAATCATGATTATTCCGTTTGTATCGTCACTTTCTGATGATGTGATCTATGCGGTGCCCCAATCGTTGCGAGATGGCGCTTACAGTCTAGGGGCAACGCAATCTGAAACCATCAGAAAAATTGTTATACCAGCAGCGCTTCCTGGAATTGTAGCCGGTATCCTGCTGGCGGTGTCACGCGCCATTGGTGAGACCATGATTGTGGTAATGGCAGCGGGCCTTGCAGCAAACTTGACTATCAATCCATTAGAATCCGTTACGACTGTAACTGTCCAAATTGTTACTTTGCTGGTTGGCGACCAGGAGTTCGATAGTCCGAAAACACTGGCTGCATTTGCATTGGGACTGGTGCTTTTTGTGGTAACGCTGATACTCAATGTGATTGCATTGTATGTGGTGAAAAAATATCGTGAACAATATGAATAAATTAGCCTCTTCTAGACCGAAAACGATTGATCTGATCAATGCAAGTCTGCCTAAACGACACTTATCTGAAAAGTTGTTTCGGAGTATTGGTCTGATATCCATCATGATGGGTCTGATGTTTCTTTTTATGCTGTTCTACGGCATTGTGTCAAAAGGTTACACTGCTTTTCAGCAAACATTCATTCAACTGGAAATCAATTTTGATGAACAGTTGCTAGATCCGGGAGGAACACGGCACCGCGATGTACTTTCTACTGCCGACTATAGTGGTCTAGTTAAAGCAAGCTTGAGCAAGATGTTTCCTGATGTAGCTGATCGTAATGAAAAGCGCCTGTTATATAGTCTTGTCAGCACTGGTGCGACTTATCAGTTGAGGAAGATGGTTATGGATAAACCCGCTCTGATTGGGCAAACCCAACTGGTATGGGTACCGGCGGATGATGAGGTAGATATGTTAATTAAGGGACATGTGATACGTGATGTGCCCGAGACAGAACGCCGTCTGCGGGATGTGCAGATTTCGTGGCTTGATCAGTTGGAAGTCAAAGAAAAGCTGGCGCTTAAGTTGAATACCGCATTTTTTACCAACGGTGATTCACGTGAACCGGAGCTGGCTGGAATATGGGGTGCATTGATGGGATCGATTTATACTCTGATCGTGACCTTGATATTATCGTTTCCAATGGGCGTTGCCACAGCAATTTACCTGGAAGAATTTGCTCCCCAAAATAAATGGACAGATTTAATCGAGGTTAATATCAACAATCTCGCTGCTGTGCCATCCATTATTTTTGGGTTACTGGGTCTAGCCGTGTTCATTAACTTCATGAGTTTTCCTCGTTCAGCACCACTTGTTGGAGGATTAGTGCTTGCCTTTATGACTTTGCCTACGATTATCATTGCCAGCCGTGGAGCCTTAAAATCTGTTCCACCTTCCATACGCGAAGCGGCTCTTGGCGTTGGCGCATCAGCAATGCAGACAGTCTATTTTCATGTGTTGCCGCTTGCTATTCCAGGAATTCTTACGGGAACGATTATTGGCATGGCTCGTGCGTTGGGTGAGACAGCACCCTTGCTAATGATTGGCATGGTCGCTTTTATCGTTAATATACCATCAAACATATTTGATCCAGCGACGGTACTCCCAGTACAAATCTTCTTATGGGCAGACAGTCCAGAACGTGCATTCGTTGAACGTACCTCAGCAGCAATTATGGTGCTACTGGGGTTTCTTTTTGTCATGAATGCGCTGGCGATCATCCTTCGCAAGAAATTCGAGCGACGCTGGTAAAATTATTCAGGAAAGGGGTTTTTGATGGCCGATATCGTTGAAATAGAACAGCAAGACAATCAGATTGAACGTCGAAAAAAAGAGCGAAGAAAGCAAACCAGAATACACCTACAAACAGCCATAGTCACCCGGGATAACAGGCAAACTATAGGAGGGATTACCGTCGCTGATCCTCGCATACGCTGCACTGATATCAATGTTTTTTATGGCGACAAGCGTGCCATCAGGAATGTTACGCTCGACATCGGTCGCCAAGAGATTATTGCCATGATTGGTCCATCTGGTTGCGGAAAATCCACTTTTCTGCGTTGTTTGAATCGAATGAATGACACCATAGAAAACTGTCATGTGACCGGAAAAATCATGATGGATGGCCAAGATATCAATGACAAGTCAATTGACGTGGTGCCCTTGCGTGCCAAGGTTGGAATGGTTTTCCAGAAACCCAATCCTTTTCCAAAATCCGTATACGAAAACGTTGCATTTGGACCACGCATTCATGGTCTAGCCAAAGACAAAGTCGAGCTGGATGAAATCGTGGTGACAAGTTTGAAAAGAGCAGGGCTTTGGGAAGAAGTCAAAGACCGTCTTGATCAGCCAGGAACGAGCTTATCCGGTGGGCAACAGCAGCGTTTGTGTATCGCGCGTGCGATTGCAGTCAATCCAGAAGTCATTCTCATGGATGAGCCTTGTTCTGCGCTTGATCCTATCGCGACTACCAAAATTGAAGAGTTGATGGATAAACTGTGTGCCGATTATTCGATCATTATCGTAACGCACTCCATGCAACAGGCTGCACGTGTGTCGCATCGTACCGCGTATTTTCACCTCGGCGATCTAATCGAGGTCGGTACAACCGAACAGATTTTCACCAAGCCTAGGCATCAGTTGACTGAAGATTATATTACAGGCCGTTTTGGTTAAATGCTTAAAGTGAATCAAGGAGAATGAACATGGCTACCGGACTCGAAGGTCATACTTTTCGACGTTTTGATGGCGAGTTGTATCGCCTTCATACTGAGGTACTACAAATGGCTGGACTTGTTTATGATCAAATCCAAATGGCGCTTGAATCTTTTCAGCAACAAAATCTGGATATTGTACGGGTGGTAAATGAAAGAGAATCGCAGGTAGACGCTTTGGAAAAAAGTATAGACAGTGCAATCGCTGAAATACTGGCAAAACGCAGCCCGGTAGCTCGTGATTTGCGGGCCGTTATGGCTTTCTCAAAAGCAGTTACCGACCTTGAACGCTTGGGTGATGAGGCTACTAAAATAGCTTATATTGCTACAACCCTGTATAACAATGAGCACACTACCCCAAGTAATTACTTGCTCCGAGACGTCAGTGTAATGGGCAAACTTGCATGTGCCTTGCTAAAAGAAGCGATTGAAATTCTGGATGTTCTTGATCTGGAGAGAGCTGAAAAGCTATTAAACAGCCATGATGATCTTGGCGAAGAATTCCAGGCAGGATTACGAAGGCTTACCACATACGTGCTAGAAGATGCGCGAAACGTTGGGCACATCATCAATATTGTGCTGGTCATGAAATCACTGGTACGTATTGGTGAGCACGCTCGCAATTTGGCGGAGTATGCAGTGTATATGGTTAGCGGTGAGGATATTCGACATGCCGAGATTGAACAGGCTTGAGCCAGAGTACTTAATAGTTTAGTCTAGAGCTTTCCTCACGATACGTCTGCTTATCTCCAGTGCCATAACGCTATTCCTGATTTTTGCTAAAATCAAACGATGAATATTTAAAGTTTAAACCTAAGAACCGCGGCTGACCACTTGATTGGAGAGTTAGATCCATGACATATAGAGGCATTTTCGAAATTTTCTCATTCACTAGAATGGTGAGGCCGCTACGGGGTGCATCATATGTCGCTCCAGGCACGAATGCGGCGTTGCTCTTCGTTGCAGGGGACAGCCCTGCGGCTTCACCGCGCCTTGCCTCGCATCTGGATCACCACACGCTCCACTCCATCCAATTGCGGTTTTTAGGTTAAACAAAATTTCTTTTACACTAACTACAGGTAAGAAATGACTGAAATCCTGCAACTCACGCCTGAGGATGCGGAGGCACTACGTGTTGCCCATCAGCATCTGGAGCATCCCAGCTTGGCGGCGCGCCTGACCAATTTTGTCGGTTTGCCGATTGAGCGCAGCCTCAAGTTGTTGCCCAGGACTTGGCACGAGAACCTGCGTCAGGGCATGAGCCGCACCCTGCTGACCGCACTGGAAAGCGTGATCAGTCCCCTCGATAGCCAGCCTGGCATACCTGCTCAAGAAGGGTACCATAAGCTATTGGCGGCCACTTCAGGGGCTCTTGGGGGGTTTTTTGGACTACCCGCTGTTATTGCCGAGTTGCCTATGTCCACAATCATTACTTTACGGGCTATTGCTGACATTGCGCGCAGCGAGGGTGAAGATCTGAGTGATTTGCGCACCCGCCTTGCTTGCCTGGAAGTCCTGGCACTAGGCGGTCGCACTGAGGAGGATGATGCTGCAGAAACCGGCTACTACGGCGTCCGCATAGCCTTGGCCCTGCACTTATCCAGGGTCCCAGAGAAGGTCTTGGAAAAAGGCATCCTTCAGCCATCCCACCCAGCCATGGTGATATTGATCGCTGCTATTGCTGCCCGTTTCGGGGTCGTGGTTACTGAAAAGGCTGCGGTTCAGATGGTTCCCATACTGGGTGCCTTGAGTGGGGCGCTGGTGAATGTTATCTTCATTCAGCACTTTCAGGACATTGCCCGCGCTCACTTCTTGGTGCGCCGACTGGAGCGCAAATACGGTCCTGAGCTGATACGTCGGGAATACGAGAACTATAGCCGTACGGAGCGGAGTCCAGTCAGCAGATAGTAGATAGACTATAAATGTGAACTGAGAAAAGTGATATGTGTGTTATGCAGCAGAAACGCCGCGCCCGTCTAGCAGGCTGTTGAAAAACGTATTCGAGGCAGTCGATGATAGGCAAAAACAGGCGAAAAAAGCGGAGTTTATATCTGATAAATGAGCATTTTGAGCCTGTTTTTAACACCGCGGCGGCAACGTAGATAGTTTTTCAACAGCCTGCTAGCATAAAAAAGCTATTCCTTTTGTGGCTGCACAATACGCTTTAGTTACTGTCCAACTACTAAAATAATCTGTGCAGCAAAATTTATATGATGGTCAGCGATACAGAATTCAAATCAACGCTGCAAGTTTCACCTTATTCGGGTAAGAAATCCATTAAAATCCGAATAGAGCCTGTGCACACCTGCGTACCGGGCAGAGCGCGCTATCACATAAATATCTTGTACCGTACATCTGCTTTGGGCCAGGAGCTGGAGCAGCAAATGGGAGCGATCTCAGGCATTATGGCAGTTAGAGTGAATAGCTTGACTGGGTCAGTAGTGATTGTTTATGGCAAAGATATCGCGCTGGATAAACTGCCTTATTTGTTGCTTGAAGCCTGCAAGCGAGCGATTAAAAATCTTCGCTTCACCGGATCGTTAACCAAAACCGATGCAGCATTAGTTGATTTTGCTACCTATTTCGATTCGCTGTGGAAACGAACGCAAAACTTATTTACTTCACCACAGGATACCTCCGCAAGCCCAAGGGTGTCTCAAGATAATATCGATTGGCACATCCTTGATACAAACCAGATCTTAGAAAAATTTCATGTGGATGCGCAGCAAGGCTTGGATAAAAATTCGGTCCAACGAATGCTGCAACTGTACGGCTTGAATCAATTGCCGAAAATCGCCAGACGTTCACCTATTAGCATGTTTCTTGAGCAGTTGCTTACACTACCGGTAGGTTTGCTCGCAGCATCCGCGCTAGTCTCATTAGCAACAGGTGGGATATTGGATGCAGGCATTATTATGGGTGTAGTGCTTGTTAACGCGAGTATTGGTTTTTATACAGAAATGCAGGCGGAAAAAATTATTAGTTCACTGACAAAAATTACCCCGCGGCATGCGCAGGTCATTCGTGACGGTGAGCTCCAGCCCATACCCCATGTGAGTGTAACTATCGGCGATATTTTGGTGCTGCAGCCCGGTGATTTTGTCGCCGCAGATGCGCGTGTAATTAAAACCAGTCAGCTCACCGTGGATGAATCAGCCTTAACCGGTGAGAGCATGCCCGTTTCAAAAATTGCGCTTCCCCTTGCGAGACAAGATACACCGCTCGCAGACCGGCGCAACATGGTGTACATGGGCACCATGATAACCGGCGGCAATGGCGTAGGTGTTGTCATCGCGACCGGTGTTAATACACAAATTGGACAAATACAAAGCCTCGTTGGTGAGGCGCGTCCGCCTGAAACACCCATGCAACAGGAATTAGGTCATATTGGTACCCAATTAGCGCTCACAAGTGGTGCAATCTGTTTGGGTATGTTTGCGCTAGGAATGTTGCGCGGTTATGGTTTATTGCAAATGTTGAAGAGTTCTATATCACTGGCCGTAGCAGCAGTGCCGGAAGGATTGCCGGCTGTGGCCACTACCACGCTTGCACTCGGTATTCGCAAGATGCGCAAATATAATGTAGCGGTACGCCATCTTGATGCAGTTGAAACGCTAGGTTCGGTACAAGTTTTTTGCCTGGATAAAACCGGTACATTAACCTTAAACCGAATGACTGCCGTTACGGCTCATGTGGGTGGCAAGCACTATCTCGTATCTGGTGAACAATTACTGATAGGCGATAAACCTGTATCAGGATTTCCCGATGACAGTTATCGGCGTTTTCTGGAAATTATCAGTCTTTGCAATGAATCGATGCTGCCAAATAGCAGGCAGCAAACTCGCCTGAACGGTACGCCCACAGAAAATGCCCTGTTGGAGTTAGCCAGATTCAGCGGCTTGGATATTACATCATTGCGGCAGTTATACCCCTACTACAAAATCAAGCACCGTGCGGAGAACCAACCGTATATGTGTACTTTTCACCGCTTGCCGCATGAGCGCTACCTCATTGCCGTGAAAGGGAGCCCGCAAGAAGTATTAACCCTATGTGATTTTTACCAAGACCAAGAGGGCATGCATTCCATAGACGATGCTTTTCGTACCTCGGTGATCAATATTAACAATCAAATGGCGGGCGATGCACTGCGCGTGCTGGGTGTAGCTTACGCGGAGAAACCTATGCAAGAGGAAGAGGTCCCTGCCCATTTGATCTGGCTTGGGTTGGTAGGCATGACCGATCCGTTACGTACCGGCATGCCCGACTTGATGCGTTTATTCCATCGAGCTGGAATTCATACCGTCATGATCACAGGAGACCAGGCCAGTACCGCTTATGCAATTGGCAAACAACTGAATTTGAGCAACGGTAAACCGCTACAAATTCTGGATTCTACTCGCCTGGAAAAACTCGATCAGAAAATATTAAGCGGCGTGATTCACGATGTGCATGTATTTGCCCGTGTTAGCCCAGCCAACAAACTGCAAATTGTGCAAGCTATCCAGAAGACCGGCAAGATTGTCGCTATGACCGGGGATGGCATTAACGATGGTCCGGCACTAAAGGCAGCGAATATCGGAGTCGCCATGGGTGGCGCATCTTCCGATGTGGCGCGTTCGGTTTCAGATGTCGTGTTGGAAGACGACAACTTGCATACTATGATCATCGCTGTGGAGCATGGGCGTACTATTTATAACAACATCCGCAAGTCCATTCACTATCTGATATCAACCAACATGTCCGAAATCGAAGTGATGCTGGTCGGTATTGCAGTAGGGGCGGGTGAAGTATTAAGTCCAATGCAACTTCTGTGGATCAATCTTATAACTGATATATTTCCGGGGCTTGCTTTATCCATGGAAGCGCCGGCTGCAGATATAATGTTGCAACCGCCACGTGATCCTCAAGAGAAAATCATAAGGCGCCAAGATTTAATACGTATGGCGCGGGAATCCGCAATCATCACCACCGGATCTATGGCAGCATATGGCTACGGATTTTTACGCTATGGTATTGGTCCGCAATCTAACACTATACTTTTCAATTCGTTGACACTCGGGCAATTGCTCCATTCGATTACCTGCCGCTCAGAAACCCACTCAATATTTAGTCGTGGCGCATTGCCGCCTAATTCATATTTAAATTATGCTATTGGAGTGTCTGGTCTATTACAAGCTATGGTAATGCTGGTTCCTGGTTTGCGAAGCCGGCTTAGATCATCACCCCTAAATGTACTCGATTTGTTAGTCGCTCTAGGGGGGGCTGCAGCCCCCATGCTGATCAATGACAGTTTCAAACACATCATCAAGCCTTTAAATACACAATCCATATGATTAAAGTAATACAAGCACATTGACTACTGATGTTTCACAAACAATTAAGGAGGCGGCAATATGACAGCAAATTTTATATTTACATCCGCGTCGGTAACTGCCGGGCATCCGGATAAATTGTGTGATCAAATCAGCGACGCCATTGTTGATCAATTCCTACAACAGGATCCTTACTCGCGAATTAATGCGGAGTGTGCGGTAGCAAGTGGTGTGATATTCATTGCAGCACGGTTTGCATCGAGTGCGGTGGTGGATATTCCTGAGGTTACCCGCCATGTTATTGAGAATGCGGGCTATACTCAGCCTGACTTTAATGCAAAAGATTGCACCATTCTTACCAATTTTGCTGAGTTGCCAACAGATGAATATGTCACACGTGATGAAACACAAATGAGTGATGCGGAGTTGGACAACATTACTGCAGAAAATCATGCAACAGTGTTCGGCTATGCCTGTAAGCAAACGCCGACTATGCTGCCTATGCCAATTTGGCTGGCACATCGATTCGTACGGCAATTGTCGCAGGTGCGTGAAAGTGAACGTATATCCGGTTTGTTGCCCGATGGAATGTCGGAAGTCGCAATTGAATACATAGACAATAAGCCGGAGCGCATGCACAGCATGGTGTTGGTTGCCAGTCACAATGAAGTTCACTCCGATAATGTTAAAGATTTAAATGCTGCATTAATCAAACATGTGATTGAACCAGTTGTCGAACAAACCGGTATTCGTATTGATAAAGACACCAATATTTACATTAATCCACAAGGTCCTTTCTTCGGCGGGGGCCCCAAAGTGCATGCAGGGCTTACTGGGAGGAAAGTGGCTATCGATGGGTACGGTCAATATTGCCGCATGGGCAGCGCTGCACTGAGTGGAAAAGATCCATTGCGCATAGACCGTACAGGGAATTATATCGCCCGTTACGCTGCGAAAAATATTGTTGCGGCAGGACTGGCAGAAGAATGTGAAGTGTTGGTGAGTTACTGCATAGGTCAAGCAAGGCCAGTAACAGTCCAAGTCAATACCTTTGGTACTGGCAATATTTCCGATTATGACATTGCAGCGCGTTTACTCGATGTGATTGATTTCCGGCCAGGTGCTGTGGTTAAACAATTCAATTTGCGAACTTTACCGGACAATAGGGATGGTTTTTATCGGAGACTTGCAGTGTATGGCCATGTGGGCAGGGATGATATTGAATTGCCTTGGGAAAAAACAGACTTGATAAATTTATTATCCAGTTAAGGAGCTAAGAGAGTTCTGAACAACTGTCTTTACAAGCGAATTGCTACATTTTGGGTAGCGCTCAAAAATTAGCGAGCGATAAATTGATTGTTCCTTTTCGCAATGTTATGGCTTTTTAGGCTTTATCAATTGGATGGCATACCAGAACAGACTGAGCGCATTGCCAAATACAGAGCCTCGTGTAAGTTGCCGCGCAGCAATCATTATGAAACTAATAAACAGGATAGAACGCAAATCTAGAGAACCATTACTGAATTCTTTTAAAGTAGAATCTAATGATGCAAACGTGTTTGAGGCTTTTTGCGCAGCAGTTTGTTGGTCAGTTGCTGTAAATACCTCGCCAGATTTTTCGATCTCATAATCTTTCGATTCGAAGTCAAGTAAGGGATGGTTTTTTATGCGCTCAATCAACGTATCTTGTTCGATCTCGCCATAAAGCAGCAAAACACTGCCAGTTAATACATTTGCCGTGACCTGCTTGACACCATCAAAACTACTACAATATACCTGCAAATCTTCAAAAAAAGATGGATCGTAGCGTTTCGCGGGTACTTTGAAACGAATTCTCCCGGGAGTAATATGGATAATTTGCGCTGACCATTTCATAAAGCTAGGATGTGGGAGGCGCTTTTTGTTCCGGAACTGTTTCAGACCCTGCTTCTGAGATATCTACGCTATCTTCGATAATCACTTCTGTTGTTGCCGTTGCAGATGCTGCTCTCGCCCGTTCCTCATCAATTTCTGCCCGGGCTTCTGCAACCAGATCTTCAACTACTTCTCCCAATTCGGCAGCAGTTTCGCGACCCTTATTCAAAAGCAGAATGCCAGATTTGATTGCCGCACGCGCTAAAGGTCTTGCAGCTTGCACAACTGCGGGCAGTATGACCGGCGCCAGAATGGCTGCAGCAATGCCTATTGCAAAACCCTTGCCAGTACTACTTTTAAAAAAATCTTCGACTGACATCATCACCTCGAAATAAAAAGTGGGCAGTGTTCGTTCGGTGAATTAAAAATATAACTTTCAGTATAAGATGCTGATACTGAAAGTTATCAGATCAGCATAAGTTTAAAGCCAATACGTTATAGATTAATTTTCCTTATTCCATCAAGCATTGCGCAAATTTATAAATACCAATGTTATTCAACCAGATACGGCCGCAATTTTTCCGTATCTAAATCCGGAAATAATTTTTTTAAAGTTGCTAATAAGTGATCAGAATTTTTTGCATCCTTAATGGCATATTTATCATACTTGACCAGCACGCTGCCTGTCAGTGCATTGATTTCTACTTCAGTAATACACAGCGTATTCGATAATTCTATTTCTACTTTTTTTGCAAAAGTTTCATTATTTTTTACTTTATCAACTTTTAAGCGCACGCGTCCTGGAGAAAAATGCGAGATTCTGATGCCTGGAAAGCTAAACATGATTGATACTTTAATGATTAACTTAATTTAGAGCAAGTGATTCAGCTAAATTGTTGCTGAGTACATGCACTTAAACATTGGTGTCTTATTGTTAGTAATCGATATATTGTACGAATTGATGGTATATAAGTAGACAGCTTATTGTCAATTTATGAATTCGTTGGCGTGTTTGACTGCCAATCCGAATTTAAGTAAAAAAGCAAAGGGACGTTTATTTTTTCTATAGACGTCTACAACACTACACTTTGTTAAGAAAGGAGGGCTTCTGCTTGATGATATCGCCCTACGCCTTACCTTGGCTGGAGTTCCTGCTCTGTCTGTCAGTAATCGGCTATGCCGGCGTCAAGCTGTCGGTATTCGGTGACGTTATCGCTGACAAGACCGGATTAGGCGGTAGCTGGGTCGGTGTGATAATGCTGGCAACTGTCACTTCGCTGCCCGAGTTGGTGACGGGTGTGATTTCCGTGACTGTCGCTGAATTGCCGGATATTGCCGTGGGCAATGCCTTGGGTGCCTGTGTCATCAATCTCTTCATTTTAGTACTATTGGACTTTTTGCACCGTGGCGAATCTGTCTTTCAGGAATCGAGCCAGGGCCACATCCTCTCGGCCAGTTTCGGTGTGTTGATGATAGGTTTTGTGGGCTTCAGTATCCTGCTATCCCACAACGGCTATCAGCTAAGTTTCGGGCACATGGGGTTTTACACATTCATATTAGTGATCATGTATGGTGTAGCCGTGCGCAGCGTCTTCCAATACGAAAAAAATCATGTGGCGGCTTTTGCCGATCATGCGCCAGATCGGCGGCCAGACCTGAGTCTCTTCCAGTCCGTGGCACGTTATGCGGCGGCCGCCGTGTTGGTGGTGATCGCGGCCATCGCGCTCCCTTTCGTAGGTGAGCATATCGCGCAGGATATGGGCTGGCAACGCAGCTTCGTGGGTACGGTATTTATCGCCTTGGCTACCAGCATCCCAGAGATGGTAGTCTCCATCGCTGCCATGCGCATTGGCGCACTGAATATGGCGGTGGCCAGTTTGCTGGGCAGCAACTTGTTTACTATGTTCATCCTTGCGATCGACGATGTACTTTATACTCGCGGACCATTACTGGCTCATGTCTCGCCTGTGCATGGTGTTTCGGCATTCTCCGCGGTCATGATGACTAGTCTTGCCATTATCGGGCTTTTTTATCGGCCCAACGGCCGTGTTCTCCACACCGTCGGCTGGACGAGTCTCTTTATGTTCGTTGTCTACCTGCTCAACACGTATATTCTCTATCTGTATGAACATTGATGCTGGGTAGTGAAGCAGGGTGTTCCTCCCACAACTGCGTTTAGTCAGATATGTCCAGCACGTGCTGCACTCTGCTGCTGGGGATCCTGTGCGCTGTCGTTATCACTCTTCCCAAGGTGGCAAACTTGTTGACTGGAATGGTTTACATCGCTCAGATGACCAAGCGCGATAAGTGGGGAAGCTCTGGATCATGCTGAAATACTATCTTAGCAGGCTGTTAGAAAACAAGCATACTTACGACCAGGAAATACACTATCAAGCTCAAGATATCCTGGATGATTGTTGCGAGCGGACCGCTTCCATAAGCAGGATCAGTGCCTAATCGTTGTAGCAGCCATGGCAGAAACATCCCGATCGTCGATGCTAACGACGAGGCAATGACTAGCGACAACGAGACGGCTATCGCTAAATTGAAATCGGCAAAAACCACCCATATAAAGGGGAAAGTTAGCAAGCCCAGTATAACGCCGATAATCATTCCGGTACGCGACTCACCCATCACCAAATGATGCAAATCAGCTTGAGACAAGGATAGACCGCGTACCGCCACAGCTTCGCTTTGTGTTCCAATCGCATCGGCAATATATACCAGACCTGGTACAAAAAACGCGATCGCAACATTTCGGGTAAGCTCCGCTTCGAATGACGAAACTAGCAGTGCTGACAGCATCGAGCCAAGCAAACCGACGATCAGCCATGGTAAACGATGGCGTACGCGCCGTAGTGGCGGTAATTCGAGAGCCTCACGTGCGACATCGGACTCACGTCCGATACCAACCAAGCGGTGTAAATCCTCGACGTGTTCGCGCCGCAGGATATGCATCAGCGCATCAGAGGGGACGGTGCCTAACAAAAAATGATGATGGTCGACGACGGCCACAGCATTATGCCTATGATGCAAAGCAATCGACGCCACCCGTTCCTGATCAACTTCTGGATACACATATGGCGGATTTTTGTGCATGACATTATCGATATGTGCATTAGGTGCAGCTGCAAACAACTCGGAAATCGATATGACGCCGATCAACTTGCCAGCCAGCTCGGTTACACATATCAACTCAATATTTTCGTAAGCTTGTTTAGATAGATTTGCACGCACTGCAGCAACGGTTTCGGTTGGAAGTGCGCGTGGTACTGACGCAACCAAATAGCGACCAGCTGTTTCAAAATGTTGGCGAACTGTCGATAGCTTATGGCGAGTGGACTCAGCTTTGTGTTTATTCATGATTCTCCGGGATATAGGTGAAATAAGATTTTACTCGCGTTAAGTAAATGCATACAGGAAGAGCGCTATGAGACTGTTCCAAACGCTTTGATCAGCATGATTCTGGCTTTGTTAAACTTAGATTCCTCAGTCGATCGCTCGTTCTGGTGTTAATGTTATGAATATAATAATCTTTCTTATAAATTTCATTTGTATCTTGGGGGTGTTTCTGCTCCGGTGCAGATTGCGCGATTTTGCAAGCACATGGCTGTGTTGCACCTTGCCTTGTACTCGCAAAACCACACGCGCCATCCCGTCCAATTGAGGAATCTAGATTAAATTAACAACAATTCTATTTAACCTAAACGACTTGTCAGTATTCCCAGGAGACCGCTTATCATGTAGCCCAGAGGCGACCATAAGCATATCTTATTCGTGATTGGGCGGTTTTCAATCCACTTGAAAAGCAAATGACCACCCGCGATACTGGCACACACGGCAAGAATCATTCCAAATAAATTAATGCTGGGTTGATGGGGTAAAAAACGAAAGAATGCCGCATTAATGATTAGGCATAACGGAAAATGAATGAGGAATATAGAATAAGATATACGGCCAAGGTAAATCAGAAAATTTGGGATGAGCCAACTTTCCAGAACGCTACATGGTCTGACTAAACCTAGTATGAGCGTTACCGTGCCAGTAACTGCGATGCGAGAGCGAAAATCCACTAGTAAGGCTCCTATAACCAATAAACTTAGCAACATTAGCCCGAAGAAATAATTTTGCCTGCTGGAAACCCAATAAACTAGAATGCCAAGACCGTATGAGCCAAAAAAATAGAAAGCAGTTTCATCCCAGTAATGATCTCTATTGAATATAAACAGAGAAATCGCGGTTAGCACAGTTATCAAAATTGGATTAATTAATTTTAGATCTGGATACCGGCTCTCGATTCGGCTCGAGAACCATAACACAGTGACTGCAAGGACAAATAGTTGAAAATCAATCGCCACAAACCAAATACCTGCAGAGAGCGCTTCCTGATTGAGCAGATCCTGCAGCAAAAATATATGCGTTATAAGCTGGAGGAAATTGGGTGTGTTGGGGATGGAGTCATGAATCATCCAGGCTCTTGCTAATGCTGCACATCCGATTGCTAAAGTGAGTGCAGCAAGATACGGAATGACCAGTCGAACATAGCGTTGCTTGATGATATGAATTGGATCAGTGACAAGAGATATTCCATAGGGTGCAAGTTTCCTGGCTGACAAAAATCCTGATATGACAAAAAAGATTGGTACAGCGAGTCGTCCGTATTCGCGAAGCCACTCAATTAAATTAGGAATCAAAGGATAGGCAAAATTCGGCATGGGACCATACAATGCCAGGTGATGACCAACGATCAGCAAACATGAAATTGCTTTGAGTGCATCAATAAGCGGCATTCTTGAAGAGTCTGTTTGCATTGACTTTATCGTTGTTGGTTATTGGAGATGAAAGAAGGATGCAAATCTGACTTTGTCGGCTTCTCCGCCGCATTATTTATACTGTCTGCGGCTCGCTCTTACGTCATGTTTGATTTGGAAATGAAAGAATAAGTTGCTGCTTCGTTATGTGTGCTCGCCCATTCGCCTATCTATATAATATGTCTCATGTTCTGCACTTTGTGCGCATTGCTCTGTATCCATTTCGCTCACTTATGCAAACCCTCTTTCGTTGCTAATAACAAAAAGATCAGCATTTTCTATCGTTATTGCATTAATATCTATTTTGCTACCTATTCCAAACCATCTTTCAATAGAAGCCTGGATTTGGCTTATTATTTATTCCTGAATAGAATTGAAAATTTTTTGTTACTATTGTGCCAAAAAATGATTCTAGCTCTTCATTTAAGGTAAATCATTCTGGCTACGCAACAAGAATTTTCAGATTTCCTCAGCAAGGTTGAACTGCGTGCATACAAGCAAGCATTGTTTGCAGTGCAAGATGAACACACGGCTTTGGATATTGTGCAGGATTCAATGATGAAGCTCACTGAGAAATATGCGGATAAATCGCCAGAAGAGCTCCCCCCCTTGTTTCAGCGTATTTTGCAGAATACTATTCGTGATTTTTTTCGAAGACAGAAATCCCGATCAATATGGATAACACTATTTTCGGCTTTTTCGCCCAATGATGAAAAAGAAAATGATGACTATGATTTGCTAGAAGTTTTGCCGATTTCAAAAGATTGTGGTTTGGATAACGACCCTCATAGGGAACTTGAGCAATCGCAATTAATCAATTTAATCGAAAAAGCGTTAGAAACATTACCAGCGCGTCAACGGGAAGCTTTTCTGCTGCGTTATTGGGAAGAAATGGATGTAAGTGAAACTGCCAAGGTCATGGGTTGCTCGGAGGGAAGTGTGAAAACACATTGCTCTCGTGCAACACATACACTTGCTACTTTATTGAAAGAAAAAGGAGTCAAATTATGAACGAAGAAGATAGGATGGGAAAAGAAGTAGCCACACTATTGAATCGTAGTTTAGGTGATATTGACCAGCATACACTGCATCGATTGCAAGCGGCACGCAGAGCTGCCTTGGAGAACTATCAGCCAGAGAAGAAGATATTTCATGTCGGTGTGGGTATTTCTGCACATAGTGGAGAAGGGTGGTTTTTTGCACATGCCAACAAACTATTTTTATCAATAGCTGTATTACTTATTTTGACGGGAAGTCTTCATTGGAAAGCAAATTACGAAATTGATGAAAGTGCTGCAATCGACACAATGCTACTCGCTGACGATTTACCAATCGATGTTTATCTTGATGATGAGTTTGATCTATGGCTCGATTCCACTCGATAGTGGCATTTTATGTTTGTTTTGCATTTTCTACGGGAGCTTTAGCTGAATCAAAGCAGCCTTCATGGGCGGAACTTAAACCTTATCAAAAAATAATCTTGCATCCTCTTGAGCAGGAGTGGGATACGATTGAGCCGGCGCAAAAAAAGAAATGGGTGAAGATCACTAAATATTATTTAGAGAAGACTCCCGAGGAACAACAACGGATACAATCTCAGATGCGTAGCTGGAGCGCCTTAACACCTGAACAGCGTAAGCAAGTTCGAGAACGATACAAAAAAATAAAAAAACTACCGACTGACAAACGTCAGGAAGTCAAACAAAAATGGCGTAAGCCTGAGGAATTACCAGAAAATAACAGTAAGTAATAATCATCAATCGATTAAATTAAGCTCCCTTGATGATTACTTTCTTGTGATGATTAAACCTAAAAACCGCAGTTAACCGCTTGATTGGAGAGTTAAGCCCATGACATATAGAGGCATTTTCGAAATTTTCTCATTCATCAGAATGGTGAGACCGCTACGAGGTGCATCATATGTCGCTCCAGGCGCGAATGCGGCGTTGCTCTTAGTTGCAGAGGACACCCCTGTGGCCTCATCGCGCCTTGCCTCGCACCTGAATCACCACACGCTCCACCCCGCGTCCAACTGCGGTTTTTAGGTTAAACAGAATGCCTTGAATGAGTTTAAAAAGCTCATACTTGCTTGTTTGTTGCTTTAAGCTCTATTCATAAAAAGTATTTTACTTAAACCATTTTTCTTCCCTATTCTTCTTGATTGTACTTAAGTAAATGCAGCAGAATTTTTATCCATTGCATAGTGATGCTATGCATACGCTTCCTCCTGTTTGGGCTTCTCAAGTTGAAGCATGTTTGACAAATGAAGAAACCGTATCAGTCTGGCTAGAGATTGATCTTGATACTCAATTACATTTTTCTTCCGGGATAGTCGTGATAACTAATCGACGACTCATAGCAAAAATGGCGGAAGAAGAAAGCTGGCATGAGTGGAAGTATCAGCCAGGTTTAGTATTGACATGTCATGATCATGCCGGGGTAGGTAGTCTTGAGCTATTTGATGCACATGCGCGGCTTGCTCATTGGTGCTATACATTGAGCAGGGATGCTGGAGCAAATCGTCTTATCGCGCATTTCACCCAACAACTCAATGCCCAGTTAACCGGGGACACCCAGATACAGCCCATAGCAGCTAAGTGTCCGAAATGTGCAGCAACTTTAACAGGTGATCAGGAAACATGTCCAGGATGTGATCAGGATGCTCATGTTCCTCCTTCCACTTGGACCTTGTTTCGTTTATGGCGCTTTGCGAAACCTTATAAATGGCGCTTGCTCACTGGTTTCCTGCTGATGCTAGGCGGTACGGCGGCCACGCTCGTGCCTCCCTATCTGACCATGCCTTTGATGGATAATGTGCTGATTCCCTATCAGAACGGTAAGCCGATCGATGTTGATCTTGTTGTCATGTATCTTTCGGGTTTGCTGGGCGCAGCTTTTCTTGCCTGGATATTGGGTTGGTCACGAACTTATATCCTGGCTAAAGTATCCGAGCGTATTGGCGCAGATTTACGGACTACGACCTATCAGCATCTTCTTAAGCTTTCACATGAATATTTTGGTGGTAAACGAACAGGTGATTTGATGGCGCGCATTGGTGCGGAAACAGACCGTCTCAATCTTTTTCTTTCACTCCATCTGCTCGATTTTGCTACGGATGTGATCATGATGAGCATGACCGCCATCATTCTGGTTTCGATCAATCCCTGGCTGGCACTGGTGACACTGCTCCCTCTGCCAATTATTGCTTGGTTGATTCATCTGGTTCGTGACCGATTACGCACTGGTTTTGAGAAAGTCGATCGAGTTTGGGCAGAGGTCAATAATGTGCTGGCCGATACCATTCCCGGCATTCGTGTGGTCAAAGCTTTCGCGCAAGAAGATCGGGAAGTGGCGCGCTTTCGTGCGGCTAATCAACATAATCTGGAAATTAACGATCGGGTCAACAAGATTTGGGCGGTGTTTACGCCTACCGTGACGCTATTGACTGAAATTGGCTTGCTGGTGGTATGGATTTTTGGTATTTGGCAAGTATCGGAGAATCAGATTTCTGTCGGTGTATTGACTGCTTTTCTGGCTTATATTGGCCGTTTTTATCTAAGACTGGACTCAATGAGCCGGATTGTTTCAGTAACGCAGAAGGCAGCTGCTGGAACCAAACGTATTTTTGATATTCTTGATCATGTTTCTAGTGTGCCAGAGCCCATCAAACCTGCTCATTTACCTACGATCACAGGCCACATTGAATTGCGCAATGTCGGTTTCCGCTATGGAACACGGAGCGTCACGCGAGATATCAGCCTGGTCATCGAGCCCGGGGAGATGATTGGACTGGTTGGGCATAGCGGTTCGGGTAAGAGTACACTCATCAATCTAATCTGCCGTTTTTACGATGTGAGCGAAGGTGCGATTCTGATCGATGGAGTGGATATTCGTTCACTACCTGTAGCCGAGTATCGCAAACATATTGGTCTGGTGCTACAAGAGCCATTTCTTTTCTTTGGCACGATCGCAGAAAACATTGCTTATGGTAAGCCCAACGCAACACGCAAGGAGATTATCGCAGCGGCACGCGCTGCGTATGCGCATGAATTTATCCTGCGACTACCTCATGGTTACGACTCTCTGGTGGGCGAACGCGGGCAAGCACTTTCAGGGGGCGAGCGCCAGCGTATTTCGATTGCCCGTGCCTTGCTGATTGATCCACGCATCCTGATCCTCGACGAAGCGACCTCTTCTGTTGATAGTAAAACCGAGAAAGAGATTCAAGAAGCGCTCAATAATCTGGTCCATGGTCGTACAACGATCGCCATCGCCCACCGTTTGTCTACCTTGCGTGAGGCTAATAGATTGGTGGTGCTTGATGGGGGAAAAATCATCGAAATAGGCAATCATGCTGAACTGATGGCCAGCCGGGGATATTATTACCATCTTTACCAATCTCAGTCGCGTAATGTCGATATGGAAGATCATTTGCTCGAGCTGGATGCCAGAAGGGGTGCAAAGGGGGAGCGAGCATGAGTCAGCCTGATTATCAACTGAGTCGAAATGCCTTTGGACGACTGGTTTTCGTGGATAAAGATCAGCAGGTGCATGAAGGTATCGTGCCAGTACGAGCATTTCCAATTACAGCATCTGATCAGGGTATCGCGCTAGTCAATGCGCATGGTCAAGAACTAGCCTGGATCGAATGTCTGGCTGAGTTACCCGAAGAATTTCGTGTCCTGCTCGAGACAGAACTTGCTAATCGTGAGTTTATGCCAGAGATAAAGTGTATTGATAAAGTGTCAAGTTTTGTCACTCCGAGCACCTGGTGGGTCAAAACGGATCGGGGGGATACTACCTTCATGCTCAAGGGTGAAGAAGATATCCGCCGTTTATCGTCTACTGCCTTGTTGATCACTGATAGTTATGGCATACATTTCCTGATTCGCGATCGTTCGATGCTTGATCGTCACAGCTGCAAATTGCTAGATCGTTTTCTTTAAATTTTGACAACAATACTATTTGTCTAAGATTCTTCAATTTCTGATAGTTACACTCGTTCAATTTAAATATGGGGCTGTAGTAGATTAGCTTGGATGTTAAGCTAATCTACTACAGCTCCTTTTATTTTTGATATTTTGGTGACATAAACTTGGCATGGAATATCAAGCTGAAAGCTATATCTACGCTCCTCTCTCTGTATCTACGCCCCTCCTGTATCTACGTTCCTATTTATAGGAAAAGAACGTAAATCTTTATATTGATGTAAACCGATTGACGCTAGATGCGTTAATTAAAATGTTACTCATTCCCAGTTTTCAACTTATAACTTATGTCAAATAATTCCAATCTGGAGAGCAGTAGTAAAAAAGACCTTAAGTTTCTTGAAATTCGCCACCTGAATGGACCCAATATCTGGACCTACTACCCGGTGCTTGAAGCGATTGTCGATATTGGTGAACTTGAGGATTTTCCGTCAGATATCATTCCTGGCTTTTATGAACGTTTGTCTTCGTGGTTACCAACCCTGATTGAGCATCGCTGCAGTTACGAAGAACGTGGTGGCTTTCTGCGCCGTGTCAAGGAAGGGACATGGCCTTGCCATATTCTCGAGCATGTGACGCTCGAACTGCAAAATCTTGCAGGTATGCGCGGTGGATTTGGCAGAGCGCGCGAAACTTCGACAAGGGGCGTCTACAAAGTGGTTGTGAGTGCCTGGCATGCGGAGATTACACAGAGGGCCTTATTCTTAGCCAGGGAGCTCATTTTGGCGGCAATGGGATTTGATCCTCATCAACAGTCTTATGATGTAAAGGGGGCTATTGAACATTTGCGTGACATGGTCGATTCGCTATGGCTCGGCCCTTCAACTGCGTGCATTGTGGATGCAGCTATAGCCCGCAATATTCCGGCTATGCGATTGCTTTCCAAAGGAAATCTCGTTCAGTTAGGACATGGTGCACGCAGTCGGCATATTTGGACGGCTGAGACAGAGCGGACACCTGCCATTGCTGAAAGTATTTCACGTGATAAAGATCTGACCAAAACATTGCTTAGCACGTGCGGTGTACCTGTTCCGGAGGGACGTATGGTCAACAGTCCTGAGGATGCATGGCAAGCGGCTTTGGAAATAGGCTTGCCAGTAGTTGTCAAACCATGTGATGGCAATCACGGGCGGGGCGTATTTATCGAGCTAAGCAAGCGTGAAGTAATCGAATCAGCCTTTTCTATCGCATTAGAAGAAGGAACGGGTGTGCTGGTTGAACGCTACATTCCGGGTACTGAGCATCGTTTACTCATTGTGGGAGGACAACTCGTAGCAGCGACGAGGGGTGATTCGGTATCGGTCACCGGTGATGGTATTTCCACTATAATTGACTTGATTGATAAGCAGATTAATTCAGATCCACGGCGAGGAACCACTGAAGACCATCCACTCAACATCATTCGTCTAGATAGTGCAGCCCAGATGGAGATTGCTCATCAAGGATATACGCCTGATTCTGTTGTACCAGTTGGGACCAAAGTGCTGATTCAACGCAATGGTAATCATGCTTTTGATGTAACGGATGATGTTCATCCAAGCATTGCTAAAACGGCAGCCTTAGCAGCGCGTGTGATTGGTCTGGATATTGCCGGTATCGATCTGGTGGTCAGTGATATCTCACGTCCATTAGCTGAGCAAGGTGGGGCAATTGTGGAAGTAAACGCTGGTCCTAGTCTGCTGATGCATATTAAACCAGCCGTAGGGAAGTCCCGACCCGTTGGTCAGGCGATTGTAGATCATCTTTTTCCGAATCAAGACCATGGTCGCATTCCCATTGTTGGCATTACCGGCAGTTATGGAAAAACCACGGTAGCGCATCTCGTCGCTCGATTACTCACGCTTTCAGGTAAGCGCACAGGGTTGGCATGCAGCAGTGGACTCTATCTTGATCATAAGCAAATTGATAAAAGCGATTGTGCCAAGTGGCAAGCAGCTAATCGCACATTAATGAATCGTACGATTGAAGCGGCGGTTTTTGAAAACGGCTTCGATACCATTCTGCAAGAAGGATTGGCTTACGATAGCTGTCAGGTAGGTGTCGTGACCAATGTTGAGCCGACTTTGCATTATGGTCGGTATGACATTGAAACATCCAAACAAGTTTTTACTGTACTGCGTACCCAGGTTGATGTCGTGACACCGACCGCAGCTGCGATTGACGATATTCTGAAAGACGTGGTTTTGCCGACAGGTGTAGCGGTTCTCAATGCAAAAGATCCTATGCTAATCGAGATGTCTGAGTTATGTCATGGTGAAGTCATTTACTTCAGCTGTGATCCAGAGTTACCGGCTGTCAACGCGCATCGCCAGCAAGGGACAGGCCCCACACAAGGCAAGCGAGCTGTCATTGTCCGTAACGGAAGAATTGTATTGGCTAATGGACCAGATGAAACGCCATTAATCAAATTGGCTGATTTGCATCCTGCTGTGGGTGATCGTGCAGTAAGAGAAATAGAGCATGTATTAGCTGCGGTAGGCGCTGCTTGGGCACTCGGTATTGCGCTTCAGCTTATTCGGCTGGGCATTGAAACATTCGGATTCGGCCAAGAGAAAAGTAAACCTCAATATCAGTATTCTCCAAAAAAATAAGAGATTTAAGGAAATTTACTATGAAAGTGATACAAATCCGTGCATTGCGTGGTCCTAATCTATGGAGTAAACATACATCCATTGAAGCAACAGTTGTTTTTAGCAAGAGCGAATGTACTATCGACAGAATCCCAGGTTTTGAAATGCGCCTGCGTGAACGCTTTCCGGAGATCGCGCTGCTCCAGCCCGCCGGCCGCCCTAAAATGGTGACTGTGGCCCATGTTCTCGAATTTGCCGCGCTCGGTTTGCAAGTGCAAGCAGGTTGTCCAGTTACATTCAGTCATACTACTCAGACATCGGAAGCCAATACTTTCCGGATCGTCGTTGAATATAGTGAAGAAGCAGTGGGAAGGCTTGCTTTTGAACTCTCTTTAGAACTTTATCACGCTGCAATGGAAAATACATCCTTTGATCTGTCCAAGGCGTTACACCGTCTACGAGAGCTTTATGAGGATATCCGTCTCGGACCAAGTACCGGTGCTATTGTGCGAGCTGCTGTCGCGCGTGGCATTCCCTACCGTCGTCTGACAAACGGAAGTCTGGTGCAGTTTGGCTGGGGAAGTAAGCAGCGGCGTATCCAAGCTTCTGAAAGCGATTTAACCAGTGCAGTCGCAGAATCCATTGTGCAAGATAAGGAACTGACCAAAGCTCTTCTGCATGCGGCGGGAATTCCTGTTCCGATTGGGCGACCAGTCAATGACGCTGAGGATGCATGGGCTGCTGCCTGCGAAATTGGTGTACCAGTGGTTGTTAAACCCCAGGATGGCAATCAGGGCAAAGGCGTGACAGCCAATCTCGTTGATTATGAACAGATCAAAGCTGCTTATGTGAAAGCTGCTGAAATTAGTGACAATGTGCTGGTTGAACGATATGTGATCGGGCATGATTATCGTATGCTGGTCGTGGGCAATAAGCTGGTGGCTGCAGCGAGGCGTGATCCACCTCAGGTAGTGGGGGATGGTGTTCATAGCATTTATCAATTGGTGGAGCAAATTAATCGCGATCCGCTGCGTAGTGAAGGTCATGCAAATTTACTGACCAAAATTCACCTGGATCAGATTTCGCTGACCCACCTCGCTAGTCAAGGACTGACAGCAGAAACTATTCCGGCTAAAGGTATGCGGGTTGTGTTGCGCAATAATGCCAATTTGTCCACAGGTGGCACGGCAACAGATGTAACAGATGATGTTCATCCGGAAATTGTGGCAAACGCGATTGCTGCTGCACAAATGACGGGGCTTGATATCTGCGGGATTGATGTGATTTGCGAGAGCATCATGCAACCGTTGGAGGAGCAAGGCGGTGCAGTCGTCGAAGTCAATGCAGCGCCTGGTTTGCGTATGCATTTGCAACCTTCATACGGTCAGAGGCGTCCAGTAGGAAAGGCAATTATCGATAATATGTTTGCGCAAGGTGATGATGCGCGTATTCCTGTTGTTGCTGTAACGGGCACCAACGGCAAAACGACAACGGTGCGCCTGATAGCCAGTATTCTTGAAAGTAACCAGCTGCGCGTTGGCATGACGTGTACTGATGGAGTCTTCTTCAATGGCCAATGTGTAGATACCGGGGATTGCAGTGGACCCAAAAGTGCCAGAAATGTTCTCTTCCACCCTGATGTCGATGCTGCCGTGCTAGAAACTGCGCGAGGAGGTATGCTGCGCGAAGGATTAGGTTTTGATCATTGCCAGGTGGCTGTAGTAACTAATATCGGCAGGGGTGATCATCTCGGTCTTGCTAATATCAATACAACCGATGAATTGGCAGTCGTTAAACGACTTGTGGTAGAGAATGTTACGCCTGGGAGCGGTACCGCTGTGCTCAATGCAGATGATCCTCTGGTCGTCAAGATGGCTGATCATTGCCCAGGCGCTGTCATATTCTTTTCCAAAAATAGCCATAATCCAGTAGTACTGACGCAACGTGCGCAACGTAAACGTGTGATCTATCTTGAAGACCATTTCATTGTTGCATCAGAAGCAGATGTTGAGCAACGAATACCACTAAGCGAGATCCCGCTTACCAAAAATGGCCTCGTCAGTTTTCAGATTGAGAATGCCATGGCAGCCATTGGTGTGGGGTGGGCACTGGGGCTGGACTGGCCTGTTATTCGTGCCGGTTTGGCTAATTTCATCAGTGATATGCAGACTGCTCCAGGGCGATTTAACCTTTTCAATTACCGGAATGCAACATTGATCGCAGATTATGGACACAATCCGGATGCAATAGAAGCGCTGGCAAGTGCAATTAATCGCATACCCGCAAAAAGACGGACGGTCGTCATCAGCGCAGCGGGTGATCGCCGTGACGAAGATATTCGGTTACAGACCCAGATTCTAGGTGACGTGTTTGATGAAGTTGTACTTTATCAGGATAAATGCCAACGTGGACGTGCTGACGGTGAAGTACTGGGATTATTACGAGAAGGGTTGGAGAATGCCAAGCGTGTGCGCAAAGTGAGCGAAATACATGGTGAGTTCAAAGCAATTGATACGGCGCTAACCAATCTGCAAGCAGGCGAACTTTGCCTCATCCTGGTTGACCAGGTGGAGCAGGCGCTTGGCCACATCTATAATCGGATAGCTAACGCATGCTAAAGTAATAATCAATCAATAAAAGAGGTGCTACCAAACTGGCATTAATAGATTGCATGATTTTTGTAAATACATCGCGGGGCTGCAGAAGAGTCTTGCTTTGCCTTTCAAGTAGAGTAAGTTGGGATTTGACCGTAAGGCAAAAGGTGTGTTGATATTTTTTATTGTTTTTTTTCAGAACAAAATATTATTTGTATTGTCGGATTTCTTGAGCACTAAATGGAAAGAACCCTATAAAAATGGAAGGTGCTATCTTGTTCAGATGGCAAGAGAACAATTATTAATTATATTTTAAGGGAGAGTTAGTTCTGATGAGGCAATCAATGCAGTCAATTATTACAACTTGCGTTTTAGTCGTGACGTTTTATGCAAGCACAGCTATGGGGCACGGAAAAATTCCACTTGCAGAAGATGTCTGTACGCGCTATGTAGGTGGAAATATGGTGCACTTAACTGCATACCAGCCACAGTATGACCAAAAGGAACAATACTGTACGGAGATTCCAGTGGCAGGAGATACCTATCTTGTGGTAGATCTGGTTGACCAGCCCCTGCGTAATATGCCAGTGAGCTTAAAAGTTTTTCGTGGCAATGATAATGAGGGTGAGACTATTGCCCAGGTTAAGGCCGATTATCATCCTGAGGGCGTGATCAGCGGAATAGGTAAGCTGGATAAAGGACTCTACTCAGTAGTGGTTACAGCAGAAGGTATTCCACCTTTGAATTATTCTTATCAACTTCGCGTGGAAATGGTCGATTATGGAAAGGTAGCACGTGCCTGGGCAGGCCCTCTAATAGCGATGCTATTCTTATCTTGGTTGATGTATCGGCTGGTACAATCGGGACGCTGGCGTGCATGGTTCGATTCTCGTCACCCATAGATAAATCAGGTAGTTAAACCACATTAATGATCACATGATAAGAGAAGTTAATTGCCTCCGTTAGCCGGGGGCTTTTTTATGCTGTCTCAAGTGAGACCAAAAACTCGTTTCACCATTGATACCTGAGTCAGGCTAGTCGCCTCCTCAATACCGTAATACTATGTTGATTTCTGATTTCACTTACCAGCGTCTGCTCCCGATAGTATTAATAAGTCTCGATATTAACCTTTACCGATACTGAATTGGACGCCACATCAAATACAGGCGAAAATTTGGTTAATTCTTTTAAGGTATCAGCTGTCGCTGAGATTTGACGCGCATTTTGATACGGATCTCCTAATATCCCTTACATCCCTTACGCACATCTTTTGCAAGATCAAGGAATCCGCGCAAATCGAGATTACCTTCAAGTTCGGAATCGACCGCTTCAATTTTAATTTCACGTGCGGCTGCGTGACAAACCATGGTGGTCGTAATGCAGGCGATTAATGCATGCAAAACTCGACCGGATAGGCTCCTGCACCTTGCCTAATCAACTATTGTTGAGTCAATAAGTGAATGGTGCAGCGCCAAGCTACTTTTAACGCTGAGATATTGATAGTCTATGGCTGTCAAAAAGGTTATTCCATTATCTAAATCAAACCTGGCTTTATCGGCTTCTCCTTGCCGTATTATTTATACTGTCTGCAGCTCGCTCTTGCGTCATGTTTGATTTAGAAATGGAATTAGGTGCAAGAAGAACTGTTAGCTGGATCATATTTTGAATTAGAAGACAATTACGGGGTGCTGGTATCCATAGTTATAATGATTGTAACTGGAGACTTTTATTCCAAAAAATCAGGAGGTCACGATGAATGATTATATTATGTGGTTTGATCAGTTGAGTAAGGATGATGTTGGCGTTGTCGGTGGTAAGAATGCCTCATTGGGTGAAATGATCAGCCATCTCAGCAAAGCAGGGATCAATGTGCCGAATGGTTTTGCCACCACTACGCACGCCTATCGTGATTTTCTGGCGAGTAATGGTCTCACTGAGCGCATTAAGCACTTACTGGATCAACTGGATGTCAGTGATATCAACGCGCTGACGACTGCAGGCAAAACAATTCGTGGTTGGCTACTGGCTGCCTCGTTGCCCGATGCTTTGCTGCAAGCAATTACTCAGGCCTACCAGCAGCTGGTCGCTGATAGTGATGATACGGTTTCGTTTGCTGTGCGTTCGTCAGCGACAGCAGAGGATTTGGCCGATGCCTCATTTGCCGGGCAGCAGGAAACTTTGCTGAATGTCCGTGGCCTCGATCAAATTTTTGCGGCGATCAAAGTTGTGTTTGCATCGCTATATAACGATCGTGCCATTGCCTATCGTGTTCATCATCATTTTCAGCATGACAAAGTATTTCTGTCCGCAGGGATTCAGAAAATGGTACGCAGCGACCTGGGAGCGAGTGGCGTAGTGTTTACATTGGATACTGAGTCAGGATTTCGGGATGTTATTTTCATCACGGCAACGTATGGCTTAGGAGAAACCATAGTGCAGGGAAAGGTCAATCCAGATGAATTCTATGTTTACAAGCGAGGATTAGAAACAGGTCGTCCGGCCATTCTTTCGCGACGTTTAGGAACTAAGGCCATTGAAATGATTTATGATGAAAAGGGTGAGAAGGGCTCATCCACGCTGATACGTGAAGTGGAAGCAGCGCGGCGTCAGCATTTCTGCTTGTCTGATGCGCAAGTCGAAGCGCTGGCACAACAGGCATTGCTCATCGAGAAGCATTATGGTCGTCCGATGGATATTGAATGGGCTCTGGATGGGCTCGATAAACAGCTTTATATCGTTCAGGCCCGTCCTGAAACGGTTGAAAGTCGAAAGAGCCCGACAGTAGAGCGTTTTAAATTGAGCGAGCAAGGAAAGGTATTGGCCGAAGGCCGTGCTATCGGGCAGAAAATAGGGCAGGGGGTGGCGCGTCTGATCATGCAAACTGACCAGATGCAAAGTCTTCAAGCAGGAGAGGTGCTGGTTACCGATATGACTGATCCGGACTGGGAACCGATCATGAAACGTGCTGCCGCGATTGTTACTAATCGTGGGGGGCGTACGTGCCATGCTGCGATTGTGGCACGCGAACTGGGGATTCCGGCAGTGGTCGGTTGTGGCGATGCCACGACGCAAATCAAGGATGGAGTGGAAACCACCATTTCCTGTTCTGAAGGAGATACCGGTTATGTTTATGAAGGGTTGCTCCGCTTTGAGCATACGACTGCCGAGACCGGCAAGTTGCCCGATCTGCCAGTTAAAATCATGATGAATGTCGGTAACCCATCCCATGCATTTGCTTTTTCCCGTTTGCCCAATCAAGGGATTGGGTTAGCGCGACTGGAATTCATCATCAATAATATTATCGGCATCCATCCGAAAGCATTGCTAGAGTTTGCTCATTTACCGCAAGAATTGAAAGACGAGATTGGGCAGCGAATCGCTGGTTATGCGGATCCAGTCAGCTTTTACGTAGATAAACTGGCGGAAGGCATTGCTACATTAGCTGCAGCTTTCTATCCTCACCCTGTGATCGTACGCACTTCCGACTTTAAATCCAATGAATATGCCAACCTGCTCGGAGGGGATCGTTATGAACCGCAGGAAGAAAATCCCATGATTGGTTTTCGTGGCGCATCACGTTACGTGGCAGCTGCATTTCGCGATTGTTTTGAGCTGGAGTGCCAGGCGTTGCGCAAAGTACGTGATGAGATGGGTTTGACCAATGTTGAGATCATGATCCCATTCTGCCGTACTGTGGAAGAAGCCCGGCAAGTTACGGAACTGCTTGCCTCGCAGGGTCTTGCGCGAGGTCAGAATAGTTTACGTTTGATTATGATGTGCGAGATTCCCTCCAACGCGATGCTGGCAGAAGAGTTTTTGCAATTCTTTGACGGTTTTTCTATTGGCTCGAATGATATGACCCAGTTAGCGCTGGGGATCGATCGTGATTCCAGTCTCGTATCCCATCTGTTTGATGAGCGCAATCCGGCCGTTAAAAGGATTCTAAAGATGGCGATAGATGCCTGTCGCAAACAAGGGAAATATATCGGCATCTGTGGTCAGGCACCATCCGATTACCCAGATTTTGCAGCTTGGCTGGTTGAGCAGGGGATTGGGAGCATATCGCTCAATCCGGATACCATTGTAAATACCTGGTTGCATCTTGCTAGTTTGAACAAACAGTGACCAAGCAGAAGCGCACTGTCTTCTATTTGTCGGATCGTACCGGCATTACTGCAGAAACGCTTGGGCATAGCTTATTGACCCAGTTTGACGGGATTGAATGGAAAAAAATCAATGTACCCTTTCTGGATAATATGGCAAAAGCCCGTACTTTGGTGGAACGAATTAATCATGCTGCAGAATGCGATGGCTATCGACCACTGGTTTTTAGTACGTTGCTTAAAGCGGACATTCTGGAAGTTATCCGGCAGGCAAACTGCCGAGTGTATGATTTTTTTGAAACATTCATTAGCTCAATCGAGCAAGAACTTCAGCAACCATCTGCCCGAATGGCTGGACGCTCTCATGGTCTTCAGCAGCCTTTATCGTATTTTAAAAGGATTGCGGCGATCAATTACGCGCTGGGACATGATGACGGGGTTAATCCGAAAAATTTTACCGATGCCGACATTATTCTGGTGGGGGTCTCTCGCGCCGGTAAAACACCTACCTGTCTCTATCTGGCATTACAGTACGGCATTGCTGCCGCAAATTATCCGCTCACGCAGGAAGACATGCTTGCTAACCAGCTTCCCAAAGTGCTTGAACCTGTCAGAAATAAGCTCTTTGGCTTGACACTCAGCGCAGCACAACTGCATTTTATTCGCGAGGAACGTCGCCCTCATAGTCAGTACGCGTCGCTCGCCCAGTGTCAGCGCGAGATTCAATGGCAGGAATCCTTGTTTCAACTATTTCATATTCCCTACCTGGATACGACGCACATTTCTATTGAAGAAATTAGTGCCATTATCCTTGACCGCAGTGGTTTGAAAAGGCAGTTGTATGGTTAGTTTGCCTATTTCGTTAATCGTTATGCTCCTCAGCAGTCGCAACGAAAGGTGACAGCGCTAGGGGTTACCCTGAGGCTAGTTGTCGCGACTGCAATTCCGCGAAAGGTGGCAAGCCATTTCGTGACTATGTAAATAGTTTAAACCTTACCCTCTCTGAAAAATCCGAGCTGATTGCGCGCCTTGAGAGGCATCTGTCTTCAGCTAAACCATTTAATATGGCTACGCTAGATGAAGAGGGTAAGGTAACCCTTGAAAAATTTAACGCTATTCAAATAGAGATATTGGAGCTTATGCAGAAAGCTGATCAGTATGCACACATACTTCGTTGTCGGCGAAACGGCTAACAATCTGATCCAGCGAACAGTCCGCCAGCTGCGCTGTCGGACTGTTCGCTGACCTTAGTCGTTAGGCCGCACATCCATCCTTCACTGAATCGTGGGTAAATCTCAAGCTTCTTTCCTCACCGTCTTCCGCGAGGCCTTTCTAGCTAAGGCAGGTCAAGGTATCCAGTGGACAGGCGGGCAAGTCTTATCCAATACTGCGGCGCTACCAGTGAACGCTGGTCTCCGTCGGCCCGGAATCGCTAAGGCAGGAGAGCGGTTTGAGCTCGGCGATCTCTCCGCTCAGGTAGGAAACTGGAGGGTCGTGGTCGAGTTCGAGACAGGTGCGATACCGCTATCTAACTTACTGAAATACTGGCCATACATTCGAGGTGAACTAAGCACGAAGCCAACACAACCGTTGCTCATATGCCACTTCTCGGACTGGTGGAGCTACGCGACACGACGCGATCTGTGGGAATGGACGCTCTCTCGAATGAAGGCGGATACCGAGAAGATCATTCAGGTGGAAGGGAGGCAGTTTGATCACTGGGCTTCGGACGCGGCGCGCAGAGACGCGAGCCTTAATGAGGCTATCGACTGGATCCTGGCTGAAACAGCGATGGAAGGCGGTGAAGCCTAATCACAGAAGGTGTCAGGTCACAGTAAAAGAGCAAAGTGGCTATTTGTCTTCTGCTGGGCAGACTCCTGGAAATATTGAAAGCAGATTGTATCTTCCATATGTGCGGTGCCGCACAGACAGCTTTTAATTTTGTCACCAAAATTTAAGTATTAGGTGATGAGATGAGGGCGCCGCGGATGATTACGCTTTACTATATCGTATTTTTGACAGTCAGCATCGAACACCACTGGCGGTAATCGGCGCATTAGCAGGTTGGTTGGCTGGAATATTTATAAAAGGAAGAAGCGCTGGTCTACTGAGTAACATTATCATTGGCATTATTGGCGCCATTGCTGGTGGTCTCTTGTTTGGTCTATTGGGACTCATCGGTTCAATATTAGCAGCCATAGCAGGAGCTGCAGTGTTACTAATTTTAGCGAGGATTATCGTGAAGTCTAAGAATCAATCCTAAATTTATTGATAAAGGAGAGACATTATGAGCACGAAAGATGCATACAAACAAAAGATAGAAGCCGAGATAGAACGAGCACAGGCCAAATTGGCAGACTTGAAAGCCGAAGCGAAGAGTTCTGCAGCCGACGCCCGTATCCAATATGATAAGCACATTGAAGAACTTGAAGATAAGATTGATGCTACGAAAGCCAAGCTGAAAGAGCTGGGAGAAGCTAGTGAGGATGCTTGGGAACACCTTAAGAACGGTGCAGAAAGTGCTTGGAGTACATTAAGTAATGCTGTTCGAGATAGTGCTGCCAAATTGAAAGAAAAGTTTAAAGATTGAATATCTCTATTACTATTAGTAAAATTCAGGACATCCTCAAGGGCAGAAGGCGATCGAATTCATTTTTGACTACGTGGTAACACTCACAGACCCGTTCCTCCAGTCCAGATCGATCCAGCACCGTGATGTGCCCCCGGCTGTAATGAATCAATCCTGCTTGCTGCAATTTTCCAGCAGCCTCTGTAACACCTTCACGGCGTACACCCAACATATTGGCGATCAATTCCTGAGTCATGGTTAACTCGTTTGAAGGAAGCCGATCGATGCTGAGCAGTAGCCTGCGGCAAAGTTGCTGGTCTACCGAATGATGCCGATTACAAACTGCCGTTTGAGCCACTTGAGCAATGAGCGCCTGGGTGTAGCGCAACAATAAATGAAGTAGCGTATCGTGGCGGTTAAATTCCTGCATAAACAAAGATTGCCGTATCCGATAGGTATAGCCCGCGCTCTGCACTAAAGCCCGATTCGTCATGGTTCCGCCGCCCATGAATAGGGTAATCCCGATTGCACCCTCATTGCCGATAACGGCGATTTCCGAAGACCCTCCATCCTGCATGGCGTGAAGTTGCGATATGATGCAATCCGTGGGGAAATAGACGAAATGCAACTTTTCTCCTGGCTCATAAAGAATGTCACCTAAGGGCATCTGGACCAGCTCTAGATGAGGTAGAAGACGCTCATACTCGGTTGAGGGTAAAGCGTTGAGGAGGTAGTTTTGTCGAGGGTTCGGTGTGTCAATCATAATTTCTACTCCTATCAGTGAAGCAAGGTGGTATAACCCCTAATAAACTTATCAGTCTGGTAGAAAACCAAGGGCCTTGATTATGAATTAAACTCAACTCTGTCCTGTATAACACAGAGAGTTCTGATCTTCAAGTTACTGAGTAGGGTATCAAGTCCCTGCCCGGCGTAGCAGCTGCTGGCAATTCAGCTCAATCACCGCCAGTAGAATTATGTGTGGTACCGTACAGACAACGCACGATCATACCTTTAAGCTGTTAACGTTATTTTCATGCAAAGGGGTTTTTCATGAATATCGCAACCAAACCTGTATTAGCACTGGTGATAAAAGGTGTCAGATAAAAGGTGTCAGTCATTGCATAGTGCATGCAGTGCTTTGCTTCATCCATGTCGATCACCATGCCTCGCATAATGACCAATTCAGAATCTAGAATCTACTTGCTCAGACTCATTTCTCGTTGAGAAGATGTAAACCTTCCAGACTCATTTCATGTTGGAAGAGAGTCAGAAACATATTAGTTTGAAACAAAGTGATAGTATTCATATTAACAAGCGATCGAAGAAATCGTCCAAGAAACCAATGGACGAAATTGTTGCTGACATTACTGATAGAAGAGAGGCAATGAATGCGATATACAAAATGGGGCATTACACAATATTTGAAATTGCAGTGTATTTTAATGTTCATTACAGTACTGTTAGTCGGTCAATTCGTTCATTTTGCAAGATGCAATGACTGATACCTTTTAAGAGTAAGAATTATGCGAAGACAGCTTACAGCCATTATTGAACGTGAAGGGACTGGATATGTGTCGCTCTGCCCAGAGCTTGATATCGCCAGTCAAGGAGAAACAGTCGCTGACGCCCGTGATAATCTTAGAGAGGCACTTGAGCTTTTTTTTGAAACTGCATCTCAAGAAGAAATTCAGGCACGGTTACACGAAGAAGTATATATAACCCAAGTCGAGGTTACCATTGGGTAAGCTACGCGTTCTTTCTGGGAAGCAAGTCTGTATTATTCTTGCACGTCATGGTTTTCTGGAAGTACATCAACGGGGCAGTCATATCGTTATGCAGAAGAGACTCCCGGGGACAACGATCACCGTGCCAGCTCCAAACCATGACGAACTCCGTATTGGTACGCTTCAGTCAATCATCCGTCAATCCAGCATTTCCAAGAGTGAATTCGAGTCATGATCAAGTAAGAAACAAGAAAGTAATGGAGCTTTGCCTTTTACCTAAACTGGACAGCTAGGTACGAGATTTCCAATTTGGTGACCATACCCATTCAGTTTTCCGTCCTTGACCAAGTTCTCCAAATGGTCCCAGGTCTGGGCCAACTTGCCGCAATAAACACACGTTAATTGTTTTAAGTTCTTTTGCCCCAAGGCCTCTAACGCTGCCTCCACTCGTTCTTTGTCGAAGTCATCAGAAGGTGCAAGGGCAGATGCAAAAGCGTGGGCAACGGTAGTTCTTCGTTTGGAAAGGATTGAATATGGGGCTAAGTGAGAGCAAATACTTTGGGGTGTCATAGGATTGTGGCTAACTAGAATTAGACCTCTGAAATGACACAATATATTACGTCAAAAATGAAATCTAACAAATCAAGCTGCATGCTATCTTCTTAAATTTTATAGAATTGTGTCGATTTAGTTTTTATCATAATAAACTTTGTTAGATCCACAAATATGATGCATAGATCACGACATTTGGCGCAAGGAATCTCACTTTTACTGGCTTGCTAACGACGACTTCTAGTTTTTTGCAATGGTTTGTTCGAGGAGCGGTATGCCCAGAACAGCATTCCTATGCCTGCGGCAATCATCGGCAGTGACAGCCATTGCCCCATACTGACACCCAAGGTTAATACCCCCATGAAGCCATCATCAGGCTCGCGAAAAAATTCTGCAAACGAGCGGAATGTGCCATAACCAATCAGGAACATACCGGAGACGGCGCCTACTGGCCGTGGTTTGCTTGAATAGAGCCACAGCAAAATGAACAGCGCAATCCCTTCCAAAGCAAATTCATACAGTTGGGAGGGATGACGTGGCAGATTGTCGACGTGTGGGAAAATCATACCCCAGGCAACATCTGTAGGGCGTCCCCATAATTCGCCATTGATAAAATTGCCGATGCGACCCGCTCCCAACCCAAGCGGCACCAGAGGCGCAATGAAATCAGTCACTGCAAGCCATGTTAATTTGTGCTTATGCGCCAGCAGCACCATCGCTACGACGACCCCGAGAAAGCCGCCATGGAACGACATGCCACCTTGCCATATCGCAAATATTTCCAGCGGATGTTGTAAGTAATAGCTGAAGTGGTAAAACAGCACGTGTCCTAGTCTTCCACCCAAAATAACACCGAGGACTCCGTAGAAGAGCGCATCATCGAGTAGGGTATGGGTAAATATTGCTTGCGGATTTTGTTTGATGCGATAACGGCCAAGTACAATAAACAGAAAGAAGCCAAGCAGGTACATTAGGCCGTACCAGTGAATGGAAAGGGGACCAATGGAGATTACGACCGGATCGAATTGGGGATGGATAAGCATGGGTTAGGTGCTGATTTACGGTAAAATGCACATTATACGGTAAGTAAGCTTATCACAGCAGTGCGTAGCTTCTTAATCAATTAGATTGCATTTTTGGTTTTTCAGGAGAAATCATGCCAGACAATAAACGTAGTCAAGCCATCACTCAAGGAGCAAAACGTTCGCCCAATCGTGCCATGTTGCGGGCAGTGGGCTTTGGTGATGGAGACTTTGATAAACCCATCGTGGGCGTTGCCAATGGATTTTCTACTATCACTCCCTGCAATATGGGGTTAAATGAATTGTCCCTCAGCGCTGAGCGTGCCTTGAGAAAGGCAGGGGCAATGCCGCAAATGTTTGGCACGATTACGATTTCCGATGGTATTTCCATGGGAACCGAAGGCATGAAATATTCGCTCGTATCACGCGAAGTGATCGCTGATTCCATTGAGACGGCTGTGCAGGGAGAAAGCATGGATGGCGTGATTGCGATTGGTGGTTGTGACAAGAATATGCCGGGTGCCATGATTGCGCTGGCAAGAATGAATGTGCCTGCTATTTTTGTCTATGGCGGTACCATTAAACCAGGTCATTACAAAGATCGAGATCTGACGATCGTGAGCGCGTTCGAAGCCGTGGGACAATATACTGCCCATAAAATCGATGACAAGGAATTACTGGAAGTGGAGCGGCATGCCTGTCCTGGTGCGGGTGCTTGTGGTGGCATGTTTACCGCCAATACCATGTCGTCAGCAATCGAAGTAATGGGAATGAGTTTGCCTTATTCATCGACTATGGCAGCAGAAGATGAAGAAAAACGGATCAGCGCTGCACGTTCTGCAGAAGTTTTGGTCAACGCAATCAGAAAGCAAATTTGTCCACGCGATCTGATTACGCGCAAATCACTGGAAAATGCCATCTCTGTGGTGATGGCAGTGGGTGGGTCGACCAATGCGGTACTGCATTTATTGGCGATTGCGCACGCTGCCGAGGTCGAGCTAAGTATTAATGATTTTGAGGAAATCCGTGCAAGAGTACCTGTCTTGTGCGATCTGAAGCCGTCTGGGCGCTATGTGACAACTGATTTGCATCGAGCAGGTGGCATACCTCAGGTTATGAAGATATTGCTGGCGCATGGTTTGCTGCATGGTGATTGCATGACGATCAGCGGTGAAACGATAGCAGAGGTATTACGCGATGTGCCCGAGAAGCCACGCGAGGATCAGGATGTCATCAGGCAATGGGACAATCCTTTGTATGCACAAGGTCATTTGGCCATCCTCAAAGGAAATTTGTCGCCGGAAGGATCGGTCGCCAAAATCACTGGCGTGAAAAATCCAAAAATTACTGGACCTGCGCGTGTGTTCGAGTCAGAGGAAGCATGTATGAATGCCATTCTTGCCAGGGAAATTAAACCAGGAGATGTCGTGGTAATTCGTTATGAAGGCCCCAAGGGTGGACCGGGAATGCGAGAAATGTTGTCGCCCACTTCGGCGTTGATTGGTGAAGGTTTAGGGGATTCAGTTGGATTAATTACGGATGGCAGATTTTCCGGCGGAACCTACGGTATGGTGGTTGGGCATGTCGCACCGGAAGCCTTTGTGGGAGGAGCCATTGCGCTGGTGAAGGAGGGTGATTCCATTACTATTGATGCGAACCAACGCCTATTACAGCTCAATGTTTCTGAGGAGGAGCTCGCGCGACGCCGTGCGGCATGGCAACCGCCTGAGCCACGTTATAAACGTGGTGTGTTGGCGAAGTTTGCAAAACTGGTATCGACTGCCAGTCGGGGAGCGATTACCGATTAAAGAAATGACCGAGAGGTTGTGAAAACGAAGTTTTCACAACCTCTTAGCGGTGAATCACATTGCTAATCCTATGAATGCATATTCAATTATTTATTGAGCAATGCTATGCCCAACCATCTGGCAGGTGAAACAAGTCCTTATCTGTTACAGCATGCAGATAACCCGGTAGACTGGTACCCGTGGGGAGAGGAAGCACTCGTACTGGCACGTACCCAAAATAAGCCAATCCTGCTTTCTATTGGTTATTCTGCATGTCATTGGTGCCATGTCATGGCGCAAGAGTCATTCGAGGATCAAGAAGTGGCAGCGGCGATGAATGAATACTTTATCAATATTAAAGTAGATCGTGAGGAGCGCCCTGACCTCGATCAAATATATCAGACAGCACATTACATGCTTAACCATCGTCATGGCGGCTGGCCATTGACCATGTTTCTCACGCCAGAACAGAAGCCTTTCTTTGGGGGTACTTATTTTCCTAAAGAGCCTCGTCATGGTATGCCTGGTTTTCTTGAGTTATTGCCAAAGATTGCTGAGATATATCATACGCGTAGAGAAGATATTGAGCAGCAAAATAGTGCACTACTGAAAATACTTGCGGAGACTTTACCCGCTACAAGTGTCAATATTTCTGTATTTTCTCGCCATCTTATTGAGCAGGCAATCACTCAGTTGTTAGAAAACTTTGATCGAGAGTATGGTGGGTTTGGTTCTGCGCCAAAATTTCTTCATCCTGCAGAACTAAAATTCTGCTTGCAATGCTACTTCTCTGAAAATGATACCCAAGCACAATATATTGTGGCTTATACCTTGGAGAAAATGGCTAACGGAGGCATTTACGATCAGTTAGGGGGAGGATTTTATCGTTATAGTACAGATCAGTACTGGCGTATTCCCCATTTTGAAAAGATGCTGTACGACAATGGTCCCTTGTTACAGCTCTATGCTGATGCCTGGCTTGCAACCCATAATTCCTTGTTTAAACGAATTGTAGAAGAGACAGCTGCCTGGGTGATGCGGGAGATGCAATTCGGACAAAAGGAAGGAGGCTATTACTCAGCTCTAGACGCTGATTCAGAACATGAAGAAGGAAAATTTTACGTCTGGGATAAAGATGAAATCGCATGTGTCTTGACAGCCGATGAATATACTGTAATCGCACCTTACTATGGTCTTTCGCGTCTTCCCAATTTTGAAAACAAATATTGGCATCTCGAAATCAATCAGTCTGTTGCAGCTATAGCTAACGATATGGGTATTAGCCAAGAGGAAGTGCAACAGCGGATTGAATCGGCGCGGCACAAGCTTTTCAATAAGCGGGAACAGCGCGTTCATCCTGGTCGTGACGAAAAAACCCTGGCTAGTTGGAACGGCTTAATGATCAGGGGTATGGCGCGAGCAGGTATGATTTTTGGAGGTAGCGAATGGATAAAATCCGCCATGCTGGCGGTAGATTTTATCCGTACCACCCTCTGGAAAAATAACCGGCTACTCGCTACCTTCAAGGATGGCAAGGCGCATCTCAATGCATATCTTGATGATTATGCCTTTTTGCTAGATGGTCTGTTGGAACTCATGCAAGTGGAATTTCGTCAATCTGATCTAGATTTTGCTATAGCGCTGGCAGAGGTATTGCTAGATCAGTTCGAAGATAAACAGCTAGGTGGATTCTTTTTTACGAGCCATGATCATGAAAAGCTGATTCATCGACCTAAAACAGGTCAGGACAATGCGATTCCGTCTGGTAATGGTTTAGCAGCGATATCGCTCCAACGACTTGGCCATTTGCTTGGCGAATATCGTTATTTGCAATCAGCTGAACGAACACTTAAATTGTTTTATCCTGAAATGCGGCACCATCCAAGCGTTTACTGCAGTTTATTGATCGCGTTGAAAGAATGGCTTACGCCACCTCAAATTGTTATTTTGCGTGGGAAAGGCGCTCTCTTGAGTGAGTGGCATCGAGCACTGGTCTTGCATGCACCCGCTACGATTGTGCTGGCGTTACCGATGGAGTTAACTGGATTACCGCCAAGTTTGAATAAACCCTTATCCGTAGATCAAGGTGTCAATGCCTGGGTTTGTCAAGGTGAGAAATGTTTACCAGAAATTACAGACTTACAGGAATTGCTGCAAGCCTGTAAAGTTAAGGGTAGAATGTTATTCCCTTTATAATTCAAATAAGGAAAAAAAAGATGAGAAAAGTTTTGTTAGGTGTAATGGCAGCATCTGCTGTATTGTTGATTAGCAATGTACAAGCAAGTGCTGAATTGGCAAAAAGCAGTGGTTGCCTGAACTGCCACAATGTTGACACCAAATTGGTTGGTCCAGCACTTAAAGATGTTGCTGCAAAATACGCAGGTCAAGCTGATGCAGCTACTTACTTGGCAGGAAAAATTAAAAATGGTAGCAGTGGAGTATGGGGAACCATTCCGATGCCACCTAACGCAAATGTTAGCGATGAAAACGCTAAGACTCTAGCGGAATTTATTCTGACGCTTAAGTAATACGAATCTTGGAGGGAAGGCCGATGCGTGCTAAAGGTGCATCGGCCTATTGTTTTGTCCTGATAAAATACTCTGTATAATCCTAATTTCATTTCTAAATCAAACCTGACTTTGTCGGCTTCTCCGCCGTATTATTTATACTATCTGCGGCTTACCTTCGCGTCATGTTTGATTTGGAAATGGAATAAAAAACCGCTTTTAGGATTATTTTTATTTTGGAATGAGCGGCGTTCGTAGATAGTGTTATCCAAGGAAATATATTTTGGGCTATGGCTATCGAGAAAATTATCTTTGGTGCTGGTTGTTTCTGGGGTGTGGAAGCTACTTTTCGTGGTGTCCATGGTGTAGTTAATGTCACGTCTGGGTATGCCGGTGGCCATACTCGCTTTCCTACTTACCATGATGTTTGCTCAGATCAGACAGGCCACGCAGAAGTTGTGCTGGTAGAATATGATCCTTCGCTGGTTTCTTTTGAAAATTTACTTGATACTTTCTGGCATTGCCATAATCCTACTACCCTTAATCGTCAAGGGCCGGATGAAGGTTCTCAATACCGGTCAGTTATATTTTTTTATGCACCGGAGCAGAAAGCTGCCGCAATAGCTTCACGGGACGCATTGCAGCAAAGCGGGCATTGGCGAGATCCGATCGTAACCGAAATTTTGCCTGCTTCTGAGTTTTATCCTGCGGAAGAATATCACCAACGTTATTTTGAGAAACATGGAGTGCATTAAAATAACTTTAATGGTTTCTCAGATTGAAAACATCATGAAGTGATTAGGCATACTAAATAAATATTGACTCACCTTAATAGAAATTTTCTTCTCAAAATGTAAGGGAAATTCAATATAATCATAATATGAGTAGCTTATTTATAATCAGTGCTCCTTCAGGGGCTGGTAAGACCAGCTTGATCAAAGCATTGCTTCAGGCTCGTATTGGTTTAAATCTATCGATTTCACACACCACTCGCCAACCACGCCCCAATGAAATAAATGGGCAAGATTATTTTTTTATCGATCGAGACACTTTTAATCAAATGTTGGAACGAGGAGAATTTCTTGAAAGTGCAGAAGTTTATGGGAATTTATATGGCACTTCACAACATTGGGTAAAGGAAACGATGGAATCAGGTCAAGATGTTTTGATGGAGATTGACTGTCAGGGAGCGCAGCAGGTACGGCAAATTTTTCCCGAGGCAGTAAGCATTTTTATTTTACCTCCTTCTCTAGCATCGTTAGAAGCTCGTTTGAGACAGCGTGGACAAGATGATCCAGAAACAATTGCGCGGCGTTTAAAGGCAGCCCGAGAAGAAATAAGTCAAGTGAACAAATTTGATTACGTTGTGATCAATAATGAACTGGATGAAGCATTCAAAGATATTTGTTGTATTATTCGAGCAGAGCGCCTCAGAATGAAGCGTCAGCTTGTCAAACAGCATGCACTGTTAGCGCAATTTGCCTAAATAATATTTTTTAGTAAAATTTTTAACGAAAAAAGAAAAGGAATAAATTATGGCTCGTATCACTGTTGATGATTGTTTAAAAATTATTCCCAATCGCTTTGATATGACAATGGCTGCTACTGCTCGGGCAAGGCAGATAGCAATTGGTTCTGCTCCAATGGTAGATGCTGCTCGAGATAAGCCCACTGTCATTGCACTACGTGAATTGGCTAAAGGGAAGGTAGGACTTGAAATTCTTAATACCATCCGTTAAAAGATAAGTAGTAAGAAAATTAAACCATAACAGAAAAAAATTGAAATAATCTATAAGTAACAAATTTTCTGGCGATAGAACGTGTAGTATTATTAAATTGCCTATTAAAATTTTTTAATTTCACTCCTCTGATCTTGCATAATACAAAAATCACTATAAATTCAGGAGTATCCTGGATATATTATGTTGATTTTTATCTCAAACGTATTTGATCAGAAATATTTGTAATTCCAACATCGTAGTTGCAATTACAGAAAAAAATCCATTTCCAAATCAAACATGACGCGGAGACGAGCTGCAAACAGTATAAATAATACGGCAAGAAGAAGTCGATAAAGTCAGGCTTGATTTAGAAATGGAATAATCTGCTATTTGTAAAATAAAGTTGAATTAGCACCGCGAAAAATTGGGAAATGCTTATGTCAGAGTTTTCATTATCGAACTCTCATGTAATAACGTCTGGAGCTGAGTCGTTATTTTCTGAGGTATCGAAATATTTTAAGCCTGAAGATCTAGCTTTACTCAAGAATGCGTATTTTTTCAGTCATGGTGCCCATTCTGGGCAATTCCGTATGACTGGGGAACCTTATATTTCTCATCCCGTGACGGTTGCTCATATCCTTTGTGAACTCCATCTAGATGTAATCACGCTTGCTGCTGCATTATTACATGACGTTGTTGAAGATACGACTATCTCCAAGGAAGAAATTGCCGAAAGATTTGGCGTATCAGTTGCAGAGCTGGTAGATGGCGTCTCTAAATTGAAGAAGATTGAATTCCAGACCCAAGCTGATGCACAAGCTGAAAATTTCCGTAAGATGTTATTAGCTATGGCGCATGATGTAAGGGTTATCCTTATTAAATTGGCTGACCGCTTACATAATATGCGCACGCTGGAAGTTATGCGTCCTGAAAAGCAGCGTCGCATCGCACGGGAGACTTTGGAGATATATGCGCCTATTGCACATCGCTTGGGTTTAAACAGTATTTACCAAGAATTGCTGGAGCTTAGCTTTCGTTATTTCTATCCCAATCGTTACAAGGTGCTGGTGAAAGCAACTAAAGCAGCTCGTGGCAACCGTCGCGAAGTAGTGGGCAAAATTCTTGAAGCGATAAAAAATCGACTTAAAGATGCCGGTGTAGATGCCATTGTAACCGGGAGAGAGAAGCATCTTTATAGTATCTATAAAAAAATGCTTGAGAAGCATCTGAGCTTCTCGGAGGTGCTGGATATTTATGGCTTTCGTGTGTTAGTGAGGGATATTCCTTCGTGTTATCTGGCATTAGGCGCCTTACATAGTTTGTATAAACCCATCCCTGGTAAATTTAAGGATTATATTGCGATTCCTAAGCTTAATGGCTATCAATCGCTTCATAATACATTGCTGGGGCCTTATGGTTTGCCAATAGAAATACAAATTCGAACCTATGAGATGCATCGGATTGCTGAAATGGGCGTAGCTTCCCATTGGCTCTATAAAAGCAATGGTGCAGAGGTGAATGAGCTGCATCTAAAAACAAATCAGTGGCTAAAAAGCTTACTGGAAACCTTAAGCGATTCTTCCGATTCAATTGAGTTTCTGGAGCATCTCAAGGTCGATCTGTTTCCTGGTGAGGTCTATGTGTTCACGCCCCAAGGAAAAATACTTGAGTTACCAAGAGGTTCTACAGTAGTTGATTTTGCTTATGCGATACATACAGATGTGGGTAATTGTTGTGTTGCAGCAAAAATTAACGGAGAGAATGTGCCATTGCGTACTGAATTAATGAATGGCGATCGTGTTGAGATTGTAACTGCGCCCAATGCTAACCCCAATCCTGCCTGGCTCTCTTATGTTGCTACAGCAAGAGCGCGTTCAAGCATTCGTTATTTTCTTAGAACCATTCAATATGACGAGTCAGTAAAATTAGGTGAGCGTTTACTCAATCAAGCTCTATCCTCATTTGGGATCAACCCTGATTCTATCACTGACACACAATGGGAGAGACTTGTCAGGGACAGCGGTGCTAAGTCAAAAAAAGCCTTGCTTGCCGATATCACCTTAGGAAAACAACTTTCAGCCGTCGTTGCTAAGCGTTTAGCGGTACCTGGAGAATCAATATCTGAAGTCCCTGGCGCCAGTAATCCCGTTGTGATTCTTGGGACGGAAGGTATGACAGTACAGTTTGCTCGATGCTGTTACCCTATTCCTGGGGATACGATTGTTGGGTTGATTAAAAAAGATCAGGGATTAGTGATTCATGTCCATGATTGTCCAGTTGTGATGAGAATTCAGAGAAAATCCGAGAATGTATTGGATGTGACATGGGGCAAAGATATATCTAGAACTTTTGAAGTAGTCATTAACATGACAGTGGTAAATCAACGTGGTGTACTTGCTAGAGTCGCCGCAGAAATTGCTAGGGCTGATTCGAATATCGATGATGTCACTATGGAAAGCGATAAAGATTACACCATGATGCACTTCATTTTGCAGGCTAGGAATCGCCGTCATCTTGCTCAAATCATGCGAGGTTTGAGGCATATTCAGGAAGTTGTGAAACTTGGCCGAGCGAAGAATTAGGCGTGTATTGCCTAAAAAGCTCAGCAAGCAATCATTCTATAATGGTTTTTAGAATAGTTTAATTCGAAGCTCGCTCCTTCCGCGCTTTGTCAATTAATTCATTCAATACCTGAATCGTGTCGCGCGGTGTACCGCTCATCTTTCCACTAGTTAAATATTTTCCTTCAACCACTAAAGCCGGTACACCGGTTAATTTATATTGTCTTGTCATTTGTGAAATCTTTGCTACTTGATTTTGAACGGAAAAAGAATTATAGGCATTGATAAATTTTTCGCGCTCAATTCCTTGTTTTTCAATCCAATCAAATAGTACAGCTTCCTTCGACAAATCAATTTTGTCACGATGAATAGCTTTGTATACCTTATCGTGAAGTTCTTTTGTAATACCTAACACTTCCATCGCATAGAAAGTTTTTGCTGCAGGTGTCCAATTAGCACGGAAAATTGCTGGAATATATCGAAATTTCACATCCTTGGGAGCATTCTTGCGCCAATTATCTATATATGGATGTAATTCATAGCAATGCGGGCAGCCGTACCAGAAAAACTCAATGACTTCAATATTTCGTTGATCTTCAGTTGGCTGAGGATTCGCGAGAACAATATAATCGCGTCCTTCAATGATTTCTGCATGTGCAAGCAACATCCCTGAGAGACTAAGGGTAATGAATGTTAGGAAAAATTTAAAGAATTTATTCATATTTTATTTTGCTCTTCTATAAGTTGTTTAGCTAACTACTACCCAGTAATTAAGTTTACTCAATCAGGATTGCTATATTGCTATGGTGTTTTCTTGGGAGCTCTGACAAAACTGGCTTCTATTCCATTTTCTTGCAATGAAGCGCGTATTTGATCAATTTCAGTGATTTTTGCGTAAGGGCCTATACGAACTCTATATCGCGTACCTTTGTCAGAAGATTCTGCCGTTTGAACAGAAGCAATCACGCCGAGTAATGCCAGTTCTGCTTTCATTCTTTCCGCTTCACCTGAGTTTTTGTACGAGCCAATCTGTAGGAAATAATTACTTGCCGAGCTCGCATCATTTGTTACGGGAGGAGGTGACTGCTTCACTCCTTGACCGAATGGTTCTTCGGCTAAAGGCTCCTCTATGCCTGGGAGTATATTATAGAAATCAAAGCGAGGCTTATTCGCACTTACCTGATCAATTTCCTTGTTAACGCTATCATTCTGTGAGTTTTTGGCAATACTTTCGTGAGGTTTAGTTTTGGCTGATTTTTCTTCAGTTAGGAACGGGCTTGGAGCTTGATTGATTAATGCCCATACACCTATTGCGCTTGCTATGCCAAGCGCATATCCGATAAAGAGTCCTAGAATAAGTGAACCACTGCTTTTTGCGGTTGCCATACCCTTGGATTTGTAGTCTCTGCTCATGAAAATTCCTATACTATATATGATTTCTGCTACATTTTGCTGGGAGCGGTTACTCCTAATAATTTCAACCCATTTGCTAGCACCTGCTTAATAGCTGCAATCAATGCTAGTCTCGCTAGTTTAAGTAATTGTTCTGGCACGAGAAAGCGAGTTGAATTATAATAACTATGGAATTCGCTAGCTAATTCCTTAAGATAGAAAGCAATCAGGTGAGGAGCGCGTTCCCTTGCCGCTGCTTCCACTATATCTGGGTAATCGATTAATTTTTGCAGAAGCATTAGTTCTGACTGGTTCGTCAACGAATCGGTATCAGCCATCGAGAGTGTGGTTTCATCTTCCCCCCATTGCATGAGTACACTATTTATGCGTGCATGGGCATACTGCACATAATATACTGGATTATCAGTGGATTGTGATTTTGCAAGATCCAAGTCAAAGTCCAAATGTTGATCGCTTTTACGTAATACATAAAAGAACCGTGCCGCATCATTGCCAACTTCTTGACGTAATTCCCGTAGTGAAACAAATTCTCCAGAGCGGGTAGACATAGAAATTTTTTTGCCATCCCGATAGAGCACAGCAAATTGAACCAAAGCAATCTCAAGTTTATCGGGATCAAGCGCTAATGCTTCAATTGCACCTTTTACTCGCGCAATATAACCGTGATGATCTGCTCCCCACACATTGATGATATAAGCAAAATTACGCTCAAATTTGTTGAGATGATAGGCTATATCGGAAGCAAAATAAGTATATTGCCCATTTTCGCGTTGTACTACACGATCTTTTTCATCTCCAAAAGAAGTAGAGCGAAACCAAGTAGCACCGTCTTGCTTATACAAAGTATTTTTTTCATCAAGTAATTGAGTAGCACGCGCAACCATGCCGTTGTCAAATAGCGATTGTTCTGAAAACCAGGTATCAAACTCCACACCAAATTCCATTAAATCATTGCGACAATCGCCTAGTTGTTCAGTCAGCACAAAATTGTGGATATAGGCGTAATCTTCTCCTAGCATTTTTTTTGCTATAGCGATCAACTGATCCAGGTGTTCATCAGCTGCAAGCTTTGTTTCAACTGGGACGAGTGTCTGTAATATTAAATTAGATTGGTGAACATAGCGATTACCATGCGCACTATGAATTAACTTGGCCATGTCAGTTACATAGATGCCTTGATAGGCATTTTCGGGAAAAGGAAAGGTATATCCACATAGCTCAAGGTAACGTAGCCAGGTAGAGAGTGCCAATATATCCATCTGTCTACCTGCATCATTAACATAATACTCTCGAGTGACAGAATAACCATTGGCGGCCATGATGTTTGCCAAGCTAGCGCCATAGGCTGCACCACGCCCATGCCCAACATGTAGAGGTCCAGTAGGATTGGCAGAAACAAACTCAACCTGAATTTCTTTTCCTTTTCCTAAATTATTATGGCCAAATTTATCACCCTGTTGTAACACACCAGATAAAAACTGCTGTTTTGCTGAAACTTTCAAAAAGAGATTAATAAAACCACTGCCTGCGATTTCAGCTTTTTCCAGATAAGGGGAATCAGGTAACGCATCAATAAGTGCTGTTGCAATTTCACGCGGATTTTTGTGTAAATACCTGGTTAATTGCATTGCCAGATTACTTGAATAATCACCATGATTAGCTTGCTTGGGGCGCACTAATTCAATATTAATTTCGTAATTTTGAGGAAGAATCTTTTTGGTGGCCAGGAGCAGTAATTGGGAGAGATGGGATTTATAATTACATTGAGTTGATACTGTCATGATGAGAAAATCAATTTAATAAGGCGCTATTATAACGAGGAAGAGGCAAGCCAAGTCTATAGTATTAATAGTTTGTACCCTAGGTAGTAGTAACTATTTACTATTTAATTTGCGTATCTCCTATTTTCTGGGTTTTAGTGTTCGCTAGCAGGTTATAATGTGTTAGGTTATAAATTTTCCTCGGAAAAATAAAGGTTATAAGCATGAATGATTCAATGGTCAATCAAGAAGCGGTAACACTAGATGATTGCATTCAGCATGCGAAAGAAGTGCTGAATGAACAGATCTCGCATATCAAGCGCAAACGCTATGATTTTGCTCCTCAATTCAAGGAAATGACAATCCAGCTTTATCTGGTCGGAGTGATGTGGCAGTTCTATGAAATGCATGATTCTGCGGAAATAGCTCGTGAGAAAGCTTTCTCAACCCTATGTTCAATGATGATTAAGGATGGCATCAAACCTAAGCGAGCACAAAAACAAGTAGACTTTCTAAAGAAAATGTCTAGTCTGGAAGACGGGGATGATGCTTTGGCGATAGCAATTGGTTATGAATCAAAACCGGGAGATGAGAGTTTGGCTGAGATTTTTGATCATTATGTTGATGAGGTTGGAGTTTCTGGTTCTTTATGGCGACATTATGATCTAGGGAAGAAAATCATATTATTTGGTGGATTATTGACGGGCTTTGCCGGAGTATGGTTTGTCACCCTTTTTATGCCTGAAAGTAGCGATATTTTTATTTTAGCTTCTGGCTTACTGACAGCATTTCTTTTTGTATTTTCAGTGTCTCTGATCGGCTTGCTGATTTATCGGATTAAGTTCAAGAAAAGAAAACATTCGGAAACAACAGCTGCTGCAAAAGTAAAATGATATGAATTCTTAAGCATTCATTTTAATTTTCAGATAAGAATTAGCATCGTGTATTATCCAAATTTCTATCAAAGCAAGTACAGCTGCAATGGTTGTGAGCTAAAAGATATCTTTTTGCGCAAGTATTCAATTTAGCCTATTTCTTATAAAGTAATGAATGCTGATATCCTTGACGGCAAAGTAATTGCGAGTAAAATCCGTACAGAATTAAAATTACGCGCTGAGAATCTTGCAAAGCATGGAATGCAGCCTGGTTTGGCTGTTATTCTAGTAGGCGATGACCCAGCTTCTGCTATTTACGTGCGTAATAAGGCCAAAGCCTGTAGAGAATCAGGAATGCGCTCTGAGGTTTACAATTTTCCTGGTAAGACATCTCAAGAGACCGTGCTTCAGCAGATTCATGCATTGAATGCAAATCCCGAGATTCACGGAATTTTAGTGCAGTTACCTTTGCCACCACACTTTGAGAGTCATCGAATTATTGCTGCCATCGCGATTGAGAAAGACGTGGATGGATTCCATCCTTGTAACGTCGGCGCACTCGCAACAGGCAATGCTTTGTTTTTTCCCTGTACACCTTATGGTGTCATGATGATGTTAAAAGAGCGAGATGTGCTAATCGAGGGACAGCATGCAGTCGTTGTAGGGCGCAGTAATATTGTGGGTAAACCTATGGCATTGATGCTTCTGGAGAAAGGGGCTACAGTCACTATTTGTAGTTCTAAAACAAGAGATTTGGCGGAACATACCCGGAGTGCGGATATTTTAGTAGTGGCTACCGGGAAACCGCGTATGATTACTGCCGAAATGGTCAAGTCAGGCGCAACTGTGATTGATGTTGGGATTAACCGGATGGATGATGGGACATTATGCGGTGATGTGGATTTTACTTCGGTAAAAGAAAAAGCCAGCCATATTACACCCGTTCCGGGAGGGGTTGGGCCTATGACGATTACCATGTTAATGAGTAATACCATTGAAGCAGCTGAGCGCGCCAGGGCGGCTACGTAATTTTTGTCTAAAACTGACCAGTATATTATTTCCAAACCATTATGAATTCACAGGATATTGATCCACAGGAAACACAGGAATGGCTGGAGGCATTGGAGTCTGTTCTTGTCAATGAAGGGGCGGAGCGCGCTCATTATTTATTGGAGAAATTGGTTGAAAAAGCGCGGCGTTCTGGTGCATATCTTCCTTATAGTGCCAATACGGCTTATATCAACACGATCCCAGTAGGTAAAGAGGAGCGTTCGCCCGGGGATCATGCCATAGAGCATCGTATTCGTTCTTATGTACGCTGGAATGCTCTGGCGATGGTTGCGCGCGCTAATCGAAATACAAATGTGGGAGGACATATCGCCAGTTTTGCCTCAGCAGCGACCTTATATGATGTTGGTTACAATCATTTCTGGCGAGCAGCGAACGAGCAGAGAGGAGGTGATCTCGTTTATGTTCAAGGGCATTCATCTCCGGGAATTTATGCCTATGCATTTCTGCATGGGGTATTAACTGAGGAGCAACTTGATAATTTCCGTCAGGAAATAGGCGGAAAAGGATTGTCATCTTATCCCCATCCCTGGTTGATGCCAGATTTCTGGCAATTTCCAACCGTCTCAATGGGATTGGGACCACACATGGCAATTTATCAGGCACGATTTATGAAATACCTGGATAGTCGCCAATTAGCCAGCACCGAAGGTCGCAAAGTCTGGGCTTTCACGGGTGATGGTGAAATGGATGAACCTGAGTCGCTAGGAGCAATTTCACTTGCTTCACGCGAAAATCTGGATAACCTGATTTTTGTGGTGAACTGTAACCTCCAACGTCTTGATGGTCCTGTCAGGGGTAACAGCAAAATCATACAGGAATTAGAGGCAACATTTAGAGGAGCAGGCTGGAATGTTATCAAAGTAATTTGGGGTTCCTATTGGGATCCTCTTCTGGCAAAAGATACTAAAGGGCTTCTTCAGCAACGCATGATGGAATGTGTGGATGGAGAGTATCAAACTTTCAAAGCGCGAGACGGTGCTTATGTCAGAAAGCATTTTTTTGGTAAATACCCTGAGTTACTCGAAATGGTTGCTAATATGTCAGATGATGATATTTGGCGGTTAAATCGGGGTGGGCATGATCCGCATAAGGTTTATGCTGCATATGCTGCTGCAGTCAAGCATCGAGGGCAGCCTACCGTGATACTTGCCAAGACTGTCAAGGGGTACGGTATGGGTGAGTCGGGCGAGGCACAGAATATTACTCATCAGCAGAAGAAAATGGGCACGACCTCACTCAAGGCATTTCGTGATCGATTTGGTCTGCCTGTGCCGGATGACAAAATCGACGAGATTCCCTACCTTAAATTTGACAAGGATTCGCCGGAATTTACTTATATGCAAGCCCGACGTAAGGCCTTGGGTAAGTTTTTACATCATCGTCGACGAAAGGCAGAAGCCTTGCAAACGCCCCCTTTGTCAGCATTTGAAACTTTACTGAAAGGTAGTGGTGAAGGACGAGAATCTTCTACTACAATGGCATTTGTGCGTATTCTTAATATTCTGACCAAGGATAAAAATATCAGTAAACATATCGTACCTATCGTCGCGGATGAGTCACGAACGTTTGGTATGGAAGGAATGTTTCGCCAACTCGCTATCTGGTCATCAATAGGACAACTTTATATCCCCGAGGATGCTGATCAGCTTATGTTTTACAAAGAGGATAAGCATGGTCAGATTCTCCAGGAAGGTATCAACGAAGCTGGAGCCATGTCTTCCTGGATTGCAGCAGCCACTGCATACAGCACACATGGTGTGCAGATGATTCCTTTTTATATTTATTATTCTATGTTCGGCTTTCAGCGTGTCGGAGATCTTATTTGGGCTGCGGGTGATATGCGCTGTCGTGGTTTTCTGCTAGGTGCCACAGCTGGGCGAACCACATTAAATGGCGAAGGTCTGCAGCATGAAGATGGCCATAGTCATCTTGCTGCTTCTACTATTCCAAACTGCATATCTTATGATCCTACTTATGCCTATGAACTAGCGGTAATCATTCAAGATGGCTTGCGGCGCATGTATCAAGAACAGGAAGATGTGTTTTACTATATTACTGTGATGAATGAAAATTACGCTCAACCTGATCTTCCTAAAGGGGTTGAGCAAGGTATATTGAAAGGAATTTATTTGCTTAGGGAAGGCAGTAAGCGTAGTAAAGGAGCACGAATACAACTGCTTGGTTCAGGGACGATATTGCGTGAAGTTATTGCAGCAGCAGACATTTTGCAAAAAGAATACGATGTTGTCGCAGATATTTGGAGTGTCACAAGCTTCACTGAATTGCGTCGTGAAGCACTCAGTATTGCGCGCTGGAATATGTTGCACCCAACTGAACCTGCTAAATTATCCTATGTTGAAACTTGTTTGAAAGATCGCGAAGGACCTGTGGTGGCTGCAACTGATTATATGAAGATCTATGCAGATCAGATACGCGCATTCATTCCAAAGCGCTATTGTGTGCTGGGTACGGATGGGTTTGGGCGTTCTGATACGCGCGAGAAACTCAGACATTTTTTCGAAGTGGATCGCTATTACATTGCGGTTGCGGCACTTAAGGTCTTATCAGAAGAAGGCAAGGTCCCGGCAAAACAGGTCGCGCAGGCAATCAAAGCGTTTGGTATCGACCCGGATAAGCCAGATCCCGTTACCCAATAGACGGCGAGTATATTTAAATACCCAAGAAAGTAATCATTTTGTGGTTGATAGATATAGATTGAATGTAAACTGAGGAAAGCGTGTGAGCGAAATTAAAAAGGTACAGATTCCTGATATTGGCGACTTTAAGGATGTGCCAGTCATAGAAATACTCGTCAAAGCCGGTGATACCATCAAGGCTGAGGATTCGCTTATTACGCTGGAATCAGATAAGGCTACAATTGAAGTTCCTTCGCCTTATTCCGGTACTGTCAAGGAAATTAGTATCAAAGTGGGTGATAAGGTTTCTGAAGGCTCTGAAATTCTTGTCATGGAAGTAGCTCCTTCTGAAGAAGAGAGTAAGGTTATGACTACTGAGGCTGTTCGGGCTGAAGAAATAGCAAGTATCAGTGAGACTGTGAGCACTAAACCTGAAATCGCACTTGAAGTTACTTCCCCAAGTCAAGAAATCTATCAGAGCAAGCCACTACAGCTGCCTGCACAGTTTGCAGAAGTGAATCAGTCCAAGCTTATTACTGCGGGCATGCCCCATGCGGGTCCATCAGTTAGACGTTTTGCTAGGGAATTGGGTGTGGATTTAAGCAAGATTGTTGGAAGCGGCCCAAAACAGCGGATACTGAAGGAAGATATCCAGGCTTTTGTCAAACGAGAGTTGATGAAATTACAAAAGCCAGGGCTAGGTGGTGGGCTTGATTTATTACCATGGCCTCAGGTCGATTTTGCAAAATTTGGACCCATTGAATCAAAGCCGATAACTCGTATTAAGCAAATTTCAGGCGCTAATCTGCATCGTAATTGGGTCATGATTCCACATGTGACCCAGTTTGACGAGGCTGATATTACGGATCTAGAGGCGCTCAGAAAAGAATATAACGAAAGTCATCGGAAGAATGGAATCAAACTAACCATACTTGCTTTCCTCATGAAAGCCGTAACTACAGCATTAAAAAAATATCCCGAGTTTAACGCCTCACTGGATAGGAGTAATGAAGAATTCTTTCTGATACTTAAACGCTATTATCACCTAGGATTCGCGGTAGATACGCTCAATGGTCTTGTCGTACCTGTTATTCGCGATGCTGATCAGAAAGGTGTGATTGTGATAGCTGATGAGCTAGGGAGACTTTCTTCACTTGCGCGCGAAGGAAAATTAAAACCGACTGATATGCAAGGGGCTAGTTTTACTATTTCTAGCCTTGGCGGAATAGGTGGTACAGCCTTTACACCTATTATCAATGCTCCTGAAGTTGCAATCTTGGGAGTCTCGCGAGCAAGCTTGAAGCCAATTTATCGTAATGGAGAGTTCATTCCTCGTCTGATTCTTCCTCTGTCGCTATCTTATGATCACAGAGTGATTGATGGTGCATCGGCTGCTCGTTTTACTTCACATTTGGCGAATATATTGGCAGATATGCGTCTTGCATTATTTTGATAATTTCTGATATGGTCATAAAATAGCATTATTCTGCTAATAGTGCGTATTTCTCAACATTTCTTCCTCTGAATTACTTCTTAAACGATGTCTGATGATCCGTTCTCCCTAATCGGAATTTATGGAGGGACATTTGATCCAGTGCATTTTGGACATTTAAGGGTTGCAGAAGAGCTTGTTGAAATTTTACAACTGGATGAAGTTCGTTTTCTTCCTGCAGGGCGTCCACGCTTGCGGAATGAACCAGTTGCTTCGCAGCATCACCGTAAGGTCATGCTTCATGAAGCTATTCGTGATAACAGAAGATTTTTTCTAGATGATCGAGAGCTCAGGCGTTCTGAAGAAAGTTATAGTGTGGAATCGCTGCGTGAGTTAAGAGATGAATTCATAGGAGAAAAGGTAGCATTCTGTTTTATTATTGGAGTAGACGCATTCCTGAAGCTGCCAGATTGGCATCTTTGGCGTGAGTTGTTTGAATTAAGTCATTTGGTAATCGTCAATCGTCCAGGTCATATTTCTGTTATGAATCAAGCGTGTTTACCACCGAAGTTACGAGATGCATGCTTAGATCGCTGGACAGATGATGTAAACGCCTTGAGGCGTGTATCATCCGGGTTTGTTTTTACAGCCGTGACCACATTATTGGATATTTCTTCAACAACCATCAGAACCTATATCGCAGCAGGAAAAAGTGCACGTTATCTGCTTCCCGATAATGTATTGAATTATATTGGCACACATCATGTTTACACGAGGAAAAATGAAAACAGATGAGCTATTAAGGGTAGTCATTGCTGCATTAGAAGATTTGAAGGCGCAAGATATTCTTGTATTGGAAGCGGGGAAGATTACCTCATTATTTGATTACATGATCATTGCTAGCGGAACTTCAACCCGCCAGACCAAAGCGTTAGCTCATCATGTGCAGGAAAAAGTAAAAACCGCGGGAGGTAAAGTCTATAGTATCGAAGGCGAGCAAGCTGGCGAATGGTTATTGGTGGATTTAGGCGATGTCGTTGTGCATATCATGCAACCCGCCATTCGTGAATACTACGATTTGGAATCGTTATGGGCAGAGTCCAGCGCAGTCAAGGAAAAAAATTCCTTGAGGTAATATGAGAGGGCAAGCGCATCTAAATAATGAAACTCTATATCCTAGCCGTAGGGAATAAAATGCCCGATTGGGTGGTTGCCGGCTTTATGAAATATACCCAACGCATGCCAAGGGAAATACCCATTCATCTGATCGAAATTAAACCAGAGAAACGAGGCAGTAAGCAAAACGAACAGTTGTTATTTGCTGAGAGCGAACGTATCCAGGCGGCAATACCATCGACTTGTTACATTGTTGCCATGGATGAGCAAGGTAAACAATTCACTACAATCCAGTTAGCTGAGACATTGGTTGACTGGATGAGAAATGGTAGAGATATTGCATTTATTATTGGGGGTGCAGATGGATTGCATCGTAATATCAAGAGTATGGCTAATGAAATGCTGGCACTTTCAAGACTTACGCTTCCCCATGGTTTAGTACGTGTATTATTGGCAGAGCAACTTTATCGAGCTTTATCAATTATCAGGCAGCATCCTTACCATCGTATGTAGCTTGCGGTAGATTGTTTCTAAGTTGTAGCGAGTCTACTGTCTAAAAGAAGTTATTAAAAAATAAACTGAAATAAACACTCACTCTATAAACTTTAAACATTATGACGCTTGCTGGAAATTATATCTATCTGGCTTCTCGTAGTCCCCGTAGAAGGGAGCTGCTGAAACAAATTGGGGTAAGGCACAGCGTGTTGCTCATGCGAGAAACTGCATCTCGGGCTGTTGATATTGATGAGACACCCCTTCTGAACGAATCTCCAACTGATTATGTTTATCGTATTACTCATGCCAAGGCGGAGGCAGGGAGGTTACGTCTGATACAACGCAAGTTGCCATTGTTTCCTGTCTTAGCTGCTGATACGATCGTTGCATTGGATGGATGTATTTTCGGGAAACCCAGAGATGCCGCTCATGCCGAGGAGATGTTGGCTGCACTTTCGGGCAGAACGCATCAGGTATTGACTGCTATCGCTCTGAATCTGCAGGGTAATATCAAAAATCGTTTGTCAATCACTACAGTGCGGTTTCGCGATATTGGTAAACGAGAGATTCAAGCATGTATTGCAAGTGGTGAGGCTTTTGATAAAGCAGGGGCTTATGCAATCCAAGGTATGGCAGCTGCATTTATTGTTGAGATTTTTGGTAGTTATAGTGGAGTCATGGGGCTACCATTATTTGAGACGGCTCAATTACTGGAAGAGTCAGGAATAAAAGTATTTTCCTGAGAACCAGGAAATTAGATTGTGCTATACCTTCTAAATGAGTAACGAAATTCTTGTCAATGTTACACCACAGGAAACACGTGTTGCTGTTATAGAGCAAGGTGTTGTGCAAGAATTACATATAGAGCGAGCGAGCAGCCGGGGTATTGTTGGTAATATTTACAATGGTCGGGTTAGCCGTGTACTACCTGGTATGCAATCTGCCTTTATCGATATCGGCATGGAACGAGCAGCATTTCTCCATGTGGGAGATATTAAGGAATTAAGTTCAAATGGTACAGAGGATAGACCCATTGAGAGATTACTGCACGAGGGAAACAATATCCTCGTTCAAGTGATTAAAGACGCAATTGGAACAAAGGGGGCAAGACTTTCTACTCAAATCAGTATTGCTGGGCGAATGCTTGTTTATTTACCGCAAGAATCTCATATTGGTGTTTCTCAGCGTATTGAAGATAATGTTGAGCGTGAATTATTGCGCGAGAAGCTGCAACATATTCTTCCAGCTGATATCAAGGGAGGTTACATCATACGAACAATGGCCGAAGCGGCAAGCGAATCAGATCTGCATGCAGATATAGAGTACCTGCACAAGCTTTGGTATGATATTCAGAATAGGGCATTAACAGTTAATACTCCTGCGCTCCTTTATCAGGATTTAGATCTAAGTCATCGTGTTTTGCGCGATTTTGTTGATGATGATACATACCGCATCCTGGTAGATTCGCGCGAAACTTTCCAGAAATTGATCCCTTTTGCTCAAAACTATATGAGCAATGTTGTAAGCAGAATCGATCATTATACCGGGGAGCGCCCTCTCTTCGATTTATATGGCGTCGAAGAAGAAATTGAACGATCACTCGCTCGGCGAGTTAATCTGAAATCAGGCGGTTATGTCATTATTGATCAGACCGAAGCGCTGACTACCATGGATGTCAATACGGGTGGCTTCATTGGTGTGCGTAATTTTGATGACACCATATTTAAGACCAATTTGGAAGCAGCACAGGTCATAGCGCGGCAACTCCGTTTACGCAATTTGGGAGGCATCATCATCATCGATTTTATCGACATGGAGGATGAAGAGCATAAAAAGGCAGTATTGGCAGAATTCAACAAAGCTTTGATGAGAGACAGGACACGTATGACGGTCAATGGATTTTCTGCCTTAGGTTTGGTAGAGATGACACGGAAGCGCGCGCGCGAGAGTCTTGCTCACATTTTATGTGAGCCATGTCCAACTTGCCAGGGACGAGGGCAAATCCGGACAGCGCAAACGATCTGTTATGAAATCTTACGTGAGTTGTTACGGGAGTCACGACAATTTGAAGCTCATGAATTTCGTATTCTTGCTTCGCAGCAAGTGATTGATTTATTTCTGGATGAGGAATCACAAAGTTTGGCTCAACTTGCTGATTTTATTGAAAAACCTATTAGCTTACAAGTGGAAGCGTCTTACACACAAGAGCAATATGATGTTATTTTGATATAAATTTAGGAATGAATACTGAGATTGTCGGGGGAAGGTAATTCCATTTCCAAATCAGACATGACGCAAGAGCGAGCCGCAGACAGTATAAATAATACGGCAAGGAGAAGTCGACAAAGTCAGATTTGATTTAGAAATGGGATTACAGGGTTACCGAGCAAAGGATAAGCGTTAATCCCAAAGCCTTTGCCCGGAGTTATAACTTAATTATGCATAGCAACGTAGCCGACGTGAGAATTTTTCTAGAACTTCAATTCCGCTTTCTTCTGCACGATGGCACCAATCTTCGAGTTGTTTAACTAATTCATCTTTCGAAGCGGCAGAGCGTTGCCATATAGCTGCAAGTTCCTCGCGCATCGTATAAACCTTATCAAGGTTCTTGGTTTTACTTAAAACCAGATTTAGTTTGATACGTTCTTCTTCTTGCAAGGTTTTCGCATCTGCCAATATCCAACGTTTCAGTGTGTTTCCATCTATCCCATGCTGGGAAGCGGCTTCTCGTAAATGTTCCACTTCTTTCTTGAGCATTGCCTTGAGAGACTGGGTATATTTCGCCAGTACCTCATAACGATGGGCAATAACTGCCTGGAGGGTATCAGAATCACACTTGGTTTTGGTTTTGTTGATGTTAAGCTTAGGTGCAATTTTCTTGACGGTTGCTAATCCCATCATTTCCAGAATACGTATGTACAGCCAGCCAATATCAAATTCAAACCATTTATTGGATAGTCTGGCTGAAGTAGGGTAGGCATGATGATTATTGTGTAATTCTTCTCCCCCAATCAGAATGCCCCAGGGAGAGACATTGCGACTGGCATCTTCTGCTTGGAAATTACGATATCCCCAATAGTGACCAATGCCATTAATGACTCCCGCAGCGAATATAGGCGTCCACATCATTTGTACTGCCCATATAGTAATACCAATAGGGCCAAACAGAATGAAATTGATAATTAGCATCAGCCCAATACCAGATGCGCTAAATTTTGTATAAACGTTGCGTTCTATCCAATCATCTGGTGTACCGTGCCCGTACCTTTCCAAAGTTTCTTTGTTTTTTGCTTCTAAGCGATAAAGTTCTGCTCCTTCGGACAATACTTTTTTAATTCCAAAGATCTGAGGGCTGTGCGGATCATCTAAAGTTTCACATTTTGCGTGATGCTTGCGGTGAATAGCGGTCCATTCTTTGGTAACCATACCGGAAGTCAACCATAGCCAGAAACGAAAGAAATGACTAGGGATAGGATGCAAATCCAATGCTCGGTGAGCCGAATGCCGATGGAGATAAATCGTGATGCTTGCAATCGTGATATGGGTAATTACTAATGTAACGATGATATACCCCCACCACGGTAAATCAATTAGTCCAGATAATGCTGAAACAATGTCTATATCCATAATATTATTTTAATTCCTCCTCTTAAAAACGGGCCATGGTCGAATAATGCAATCTAAAGAGATGTATAAGGTTAGTCAAGAAATTTCGTGACAATTTATTACAGAAAAGTTATGCAATTTTTTTGCTTGTTATTTTATGTGGAAATCGAAATTGTTTAATAGATATCCAAGCAGGAAATTATTTAATAATCCTCCACTTACCTGGTGGAAGACCTGCCAGTCTGTACTTACCAATAGTAGTGCGAATCAATCGTAGGGTGGGGAATCCAATCGCTGCAGTCATATGGCGTACTTGTCGGTTTTTACCTTCGGTAAGGATAAGTTCTAACCAGGAAGTAGGGATATTTTTGCGAAAGCGTATGGGTGGATTTCGTGACCAAAGATGATCCGGTTCATGTATGAGACGTACTTTTGCGGGTTGGGTTCTATAACCTTTCAATATTATTCCTTCACATAATTGCTGGAGATCTGATTGATCGGGTATACCCTCTACTTGCGCCCAATATTTCTTCGGTTGCTTGAACCTTGGATCGCTAATTTTATGTTGTAATTCCCCATCATCGGTGAGGATGACTAATCCTTCGCTATCGGCATCTAGTCGTCCAGCTGGGTAAAAATCAGGTATGGGAACAAAATCTTTTAATGATTGATATCCAGCCTGGGGTGTAAATTGACAAATTACTCCGTACGGCTTATTGAAAAGAATCAAGTGTGCCATGACTCAATTCCAGCGGGAGAATGTATTGTTATGTTTACACCATATCGGGAGAAATAACGGCACGCAGGATGGTATTTTCAGTATCGGCGCTTTGTTTATAGCTAAACCACCAGATTGCTCCTTTTTTGATGCTAAAGCCAGCGTGGTTTTGGCAGATCAATGAAGCAGCAACATTTCCCAAAGTGGGCTGATGACCAACTACCAGAATTGAGCTTTCCTCGTAGGGCCAGTTAGCAGCGGCAAGTATTCTATCGGCAGTGGTGCTGGTTCCTACTTCCTGCGTAGTTTCAAAATGATTGCTCAGTGCCAAAGCAGTCTGTTGAGCTCGTTTTGCGGAACTGACCATGATGCGTGTGTTTTTAGGTAGTCTAGGTTTGAGCCATTGAGCCATATTGTGAGCCTGCTTTAATCCTTTCTCAGTCAGTTTGCGTGCAGTGTCGGGGAATCCATCTTCTGCTTCTGCATGGCGCCACAAGATAAGTTCCAAATTGTCCTCCTTTAGCATAGATAACGGCTAGAGCTGATCGATCATATAGTTTCCGCCCAAAGATCATGTTCGTCAGAATGTGTGATACGTACTTTTACTACGTCACCTTGTTGTAGTGAATGCCCGTTTTCAACATAGACCAGCCCATCGATTTCCGGTGCATCAGCATGACTGCGTGCGACTGCACCTTGCTCATCGACCTCATCAACCAGCACCTGTATAGTCTTGCCTACCTTCTGTGCAAGCCGTTGTGCGCTGATTTTTTCCTGTAACGCCATCAAGCGCGCTAAACGTTCTTGCTGTAATTCAGGCGGAATATGATTGGGTAAACTATTGGCAACTGCACCATCAACTGGCGAATACATGAACGCACCGACTCGATCCAGTTGAGCTGCCTTAAGAAAATTCAGTAGTTCTTCAAATTCTTGTTCTGTCTCCCCCGGGAAACCAACGATAAACGTACTCCGCAGCGTGATGTCAGGGGAGATTTTGCGCCATTGTTGGATACGGGCAAGCACATCCTCACTATCAGCAGGGCGTTTCATAAGCTTTAAAATACGTGCATTTGCATGCTGAAAGGGGATATCCAGATAGGGAACAATCTTACCTTCTGCCATCAGCGGAATGAGTTCATCGACATGGGGATAGGGGTAGACATAATGCAGGCGTACCCATACACCTAGTTCTCCCATAGTTTGAGCAAGTTCAGTGATGCGTGTTTTAACAAATTTACCTTTCCAGAAGCCGCTGCGGTATTTCAGATCAACGCCATAGGCGCTGGTATCCTGTGAAATGACGAGTAATTCCTTGACACCAGCATCCACCAGGTTCTGCGCTTCCTGCATGATATCGCCTACCGGGCGACTGACAAGATTGCCGCGCATACTGGGAATAATGCAAAAGGTACAGCGATGGTTACAGCCCTCGGAAATTTTTACATAGGCATAATGTTTAGGTGTCAGCCTTATCCCTTGTGGCGGTACCAGATCAACATAAGGGTCGTGCAATTTGGGTAAATGCGTATGAATGGCCTCCATGACCTCATCGGTTGCCTGCGGGCCCGTGACAGACAGTACATTGGGATGTGCCTGCTTCACAATATCTCCTTTCGCGCCAAGACAACCGGTGACAATGACTTTACCGTTTTCGGTGAGCGCCTCGCCAATAGCATCGAGTGATTCAGCAATGGCATTGTCGATAAAACCACAAGTATTGACCACAACTAAATCTGAATCTTCGTAGTTGGGTGAAATAAGATAACCTTCTGTCCGCAAACGTGTCAGGATGCGCTCGGAATCAACGGTTGCCTTGGGGCAACCAAGTGAAACGAAACCAACGCGTGGGATTTTATTGTGCATATTCATTTATTTATTGCTAAAGATGAAGATCGACTGATTAAAATTATAAAGAAAGCAGGATAATCAAGGATAAAAACTTACTCTGTTTCTAAATCAAACCTGACTTTGTTGGCTTCTCCTTGCCGTATTATGAATTACTGTCTGCGGCCCGCTCTTGTGTCATGTTTGATTTATAAAATGGAATTACATTTGTATCTTTTTGGGGTAGGTGCACTATTTTAAAACAAATTGACCGTTAAATAAGCTGATATTGGAGCATTATCAAGATCATAAAGTGGTAATGGATAAGCGGGTGATGGTGGTTGCCAGGTCCGTATCAGTCGTGCCATTGCGGAAATTCAGGTAAAGTTTTGAAAAATGCAAGGTCGTGGTTGGGCCATAGCTGCGCATTCTCGATGAGAGCAAGTGATTTAAGCTTACGAATACTGGCGAGTGCTTGCTCTACGTTATCCTGCCAGCAGCAGCCAGGCGCAATCTCATCAGTCAGATTTTCATTCAGATCGGCTGCATCACCACAGAGAATGACCGGACGGCCTTTGGGCAAGTGTATGAACAGCGACATGTGCCCTGCAGTGTGACCGGGCGTAGTAATGGCCTCTACTCCTGGAGCTACTTCGTATTCATCCGTTTGTAAGTACCATTGATCCGAGTTAGCCAGTTCATCTGCAAATACTCCGTTATCTAGCCCTGTCCGGGCCGCTGTCAGCTCATCCCGATGAATGTGAACCTCACATCCAGGCAGATCACACAAACCGCCTGCGTGATCGAAATGCAGATGGCTGATAAATACTAAATCAATATCGGCAGGCGTTAAGCCTAATCGTTCAAGATAGTGGGGAACACGTTGGTCTGCCTGCATCCTGGGCGTTTCTACAGTAGAGTGCATTGAAGTAAAATGGCGTGTACGAAGAGCGGGGTTAGCCAATTTCCGGTAGTCGCACCCTACGTCATACAAGATACGCCCATTGGGTGTTTCTATCAGATAAGCCAGAATAGGCGCTTCAATCCACTGTCCATGGCCACGATTACGCGTTGAAATGATTTTCTCATAGCGGATGTTTCCGGTAAGCAACGTCCAGATTTTGAGTGCATGGGGCATTTTCTTAATAACCGTAGCCAGTGATTTAGTTAGCGTGTAATCGGTTTATATCTGATCCGTTTCGGTTTGGCGCCTTCTTCACCCAGTCGCTGACGTTTATCTGCTTCATATTCCTGATAATTACCGGCATAGAAGGTGACCTGGGAATTACCTTCAAATGCCAGAATATGCGTCGCAATACGATCCAAGAACCAGCGGTCGTGCGAAATGACCAGTACGCAACCTGCAAATTCTAACAGTGCATCTTCCAATGCCCGCAGTGTTTCCACGTCGAGGTCATTGGATGGCTCGTCGAGCAGCAGCACGTTGCCGCCAGAAATCAATGTCTTGGCTAAGTGTAACCGCCCCCGTTCGCCCCCGGAAAGCTGTCCTACCATTTTTTGCTGGTCTGGTCCTTTGAAATTGAAGCGACCAATGTAAGCACGAGATGGCGTTTCATATTTGCCGACAGTGAAGATATCGTTCCCATCTGACACAGCTTCAAAGACAGTTTTGTTGCTATCGAGGATATCACGCGACTGATCGACGTAAGCAAATTTGACTGTTTCGCCGATTTTAACCTCACCCGTATCTGGTTGTTCACGACCGATAATCATGCGAAATAAGGTTGATTTACCTGCACCATTGGGACCGATGATACCGACAATGGCACCGGCCGGTATTTTGAAGCTCAAATTGTCGATCAGTAATCGATCGCCAAATGCTTTGGAGACATTGGTAAATTCAATGACTTCGTTACCCAGTCTATCGGCCACCGGAATAAAGATTTCCTGTGTTTCGTTGCGTTTTTGATATTCCTGAGAGTTGAGCTCTTCAAAACGGGCAATCCGCGCCTTAGATTTGGCCTGCCGTCCCTTGGGATTTTGTCGTACCCACTCCAGTTCCTTTTTGAGCGCTTTCTGCCGAGCAGATTCGGAAGATTCTTCCTGTTTGAGGCGAACTTCTTTCTGCTCTAACCAGCTTGAATAATTACCTTTCCAGGGAATGCCCTGACCGCGATCGAGTTCCAGTATCCATTCGGCGGCATTGTCCAGGAAGTAACGATCGTGCGTTACGGCTACTACTGTACCAGGAAAACGCACCAGAAATTGTTCCAGCCACTCCACAGATTCAGCATCCAGGTGGTTGGTAGGTTCATCCAGCAATAACATGTCCGGTTTTGATAACAGCAGCCTGCACAGTGCTACACGTCGTTTCTCACCACCTGAAAGATTCTTTATGACAGCATCCCATTCAGGGAGACGCAGCGCATCAGCGGCTACTTCCATTTGCTGAGCAGTATCACCCCCACTTGTTGCAAGGATGGCTTCCAGTCGTGTCTGCTCTGCAGCCAGCGCATCAAAATCTGCATCCGGTTCAGCATAAGCCGCGTAAATTTCTTCCAGTTTCTGCTGAGCGCTGAATATATCACCTAATCCTTCCTGGACTGCTTCACGTATAGTCTGTTCCGGGTTAAGCTGTGGTTCCTGCGGTAAATGTCCAATCTTGAGATGAGGCATTGGCGTGACTTCACCTTCAAAATCCTTGTCTGCACCAGCCATGATTTTTAATAACGTCGATTTACCTGAGCCATTTAGCCCCAGTAATCCTATTTTTGCGCCGGGAAAGAAACTGAGTGAAATATCTTTAAGAATCGTGCGTTTAGGTGGAACAACCTTATTTACACGATTCATGATCAAAACATATTGAGCCATAAAGTATGGGAAAAGATGTGGATTATTAAGAACTTGGATTTAATCGTTACTCTAAAATTTGAGCTTTTATTACTGCCAGGCAGCAGACACCAAATGAACTTCGTGTCTAGCTGCTAAATTACATCATATTTTACCAGCCCATCCCATCTACTGGGAGTTAATTCAATTATTACTCATTTGATGATTACTCCATTAAATCCAGATTTTCTATAGCTTAGTGTTTCTAAAAGATCTAAAGGAAGTCATTAGAGTAAGCAACTGATTATTATGTAAGTTATGACTTATTTAAAATAGATAGGTAATCACTATATTACTAAGCCTTTAGTCGATGATTTTAAGGTGCGACCAAAATCAATTACCGACAGCGCCTACTCTCTATAGTTAATAAGATAGTAACCGACAAGACATTACAGTGAGCTGCGTCTATCCGGGTATAGGTATTATCAAGGATTTTGTAAGCTATTTTCCTAGCTTGGATGGGGCTGGGCGTCAATATTGATATTGTTATCATTATGAGATTCACAAACATCACAAATGTTCCCCATTTTTTGATAAAGTCTTAGACAGATTATTGAAATAAATCGTATATTAGTATTGATTTTTCAGACTTTGATTTTAATTAAAGATTAGCCTTTACGTATTTGCACGTATTTAATTATTTTCAATTTTAATATAGTCTTTAATTATTAATATTTGGCAATTTACCTGGATGGAATCAGTGATTTAATATTCTGAGCTGTATCGCTGGATATCACTGTTTTTATAAGACAAAAAGGATTACCAGATGGGACGCGAGATGAAGTATTATTATCACATACCATGGGGGTGAGCCGCTTGAGTAAACTGCAAGCCTTCATGTCTGAGACCATCAAATTCCTTTTAGAAGTAGTGTCTGAACGTCCTACTCATTCAATTCCGATTGATACGGTAAAAACCATTATTCATCTTGGCGTTAAGGAGAAGATTCGGGGGTTTTTCCCAAAGAAGGAATATTGAATTAAACAAAAACGAACTACAGGGAGAAATATTATGAGAGTTCTGGTTTATTTCAGATCAGGTGCTAGTCAAGTATTTATCGTTCCTCAAGATATTCCTGCTGTTGAATTTCGACGAGTCGCAGAAGCTGTAGGAGGATACGTTCATAGAGTAGAATTCATTCAGAAAAAAGCGAAATTACAAAAAATGAATACGTTCTCGTATTAGCAAAATAAATTTCTTCGACTTTATATTTCATTTCTAAATCAAACCTGACATTGTCGGCTTCACTTTGCCGTATTATTTATACTGTCTGCGGCTCGCTCTTGCGTCATGTTTGATTTGGAAATGGAATGACTCAAAAAAACGTCAACCTAATCAGGCTAGTTTATAATGCTTCAAATATTCCAGCTGCTCCCATCCCGCTGCCTACACACATTGTAATCATGCCATATTTCAGGTGATGTCGACGTAAGCCGTGCAGCAGCGTCGCGACGCGGATTGCGCCCGTTGCGCCAAGTGGATGACCCAGTGCAATAGCCCCTCCCAGGGGATTCACTTTGACTCGATCCAGTCCTAATTCATTGATAACAGCGAGACTTTGTGCAGCAAATGCTTCATTCAGTTCAATCCAGTCAAGATCTTCCAGTTTCATACCAACTTGTTTCAGTACCTTGGGAATCGCCTTGGTTGGACCAATTCCCATTATTTCGGGTGGAACGCCTGCTACTGTATATCCAATAAACCGCCCAATTGGCTCTAAATTGAAGCGTTGTAATGCGGTTGCGCTCATGAGCACTACTGCACCTGCACCATCTGACATTTGTGAACTATTTCCTGCCGTGACCGAGCCATTGACTGCAAAGACTGATTTCAATTTCGCAAGCGCTTCTAAACTGGTATCGGCGCGAGGTCCTTCATCGGTGTCTTTCACAGATTTCACAGTTATGACTTCGTGTGAAGTTAAATCCGGTCTTTTTTCTTCGATCGGGTAGGGAGCAATTTCCTGTTTGAATTCGCCCGTTTCGATTGCTTTCAAGGCTCGTGTGTGGCTCATCAACGCAAACTCATCCTGCTGTTCACGAGAGACTTTCCATCGCTGAGCCACTTTCTCGCCGGTGATACCCATTCCATATGCAATAGCTACATTTTCATCGTGCATGAACATAGCTGGATTCAAGGCAACCTTATTGCCCATCATTGGTATCATGCTCATGCTTTCAGTGCCACCCGCAATCATCACATCCGCTTCCCCCAGGCGAATACGGTCTGCAGCCAATGCAACTGTCTGCAACCCGGACGCACAAAAGCGATTGACTGTCATGCCTGATACGCTATTGGGCAATCCAGCCAGCAACAATGCCACACGCGCTACATTGATTCCTTGTTCCGCCTCCGGCATAGCACAACCGACGATCACATCTTCGATTGCAGCCGGATCAAGTCCCTCACATTGTTTCAACACTGCTTGCAGGACGTGGACAAGCATGTCATCGGGGCGAACATTTTTAAACATTCCGCGTGGGGCTTTACCGACGGGTGTGCGTACAGCAGCGACGATATAGGCATCCTGAGTTTGTTTGTTCATGGTTTTCTCCATCAATCTTTAAATAAGGATCTAATCACGATGACTAATTTCTGAGTGGTTTCCCTGTTTTCAAGGTGTGCGCGATACGCGCTTGAGTTTTCTCTGTTGCCAGTAATTCAATGAATGCTTTTCTCTCCAACCTGAGAAACCACTCTTCATCAACCAGACTGCCCGGCGTCAAGTCACCCCCACACATGACATGGGCGATTTTGCTGCCGATCAGATAATCGTGCTCAGAAATAAAGTGCCCCTCTAGCATATTGACTAATGTTCCTTTGATTGTCGCAATCCCAGTAGATCCTGCAACTGGGATTCCGCGCGGTATCAAAGGTGGACGATAACCTGATTCTGCCAGGGCAAGTGCTTGTATCTTCGCTGCGTGAAGAAGCTCAAAACGGTTCATGATGATCGGATCAGCCGGCAGTAAATAGCCTAGTTCTTTTGCTCCCTCAGCACTTTTTGCGAGTTGGGCCATTGCGACTGTCTGGAAATAATGTTTCAATTGGGGAAAAGGATCACCATCTATTGCATTTCGTGCTGCTCTTAACGCCAGTTCTTTGCAGCCCCCACCGGCAGGCAATAAGCCCACGCCTGCCTCAACTAGACCGATATAGCTCTCCAGTGTGGCTACGGCGCGATCACAATGCATCACGAACTCACAGCCTCCTCCCAGAGCAAGTCCATCAATAGCTGCCACCGTTGGAATCGTGGAGTATCGGAGATGCTGCGATAGCTGCTGAAAGCGCGTAATCAGCGTTTCTACTTCCGCAAGCTTACCAGCCATCAGAGCATCCGTCAGATCCAGGCTACGCGCAGCCTGCAGAATGGTCGATTGAGCTGTTTTCTTGACCTTCTTCATGAATTGATCAAAAGCAGAAGGAGGCTCCTCGCTTTTTGGTTTTTCACTGGCTTTCTGCAGATTGGCACCTGCCGAGAAAGGGGGGGCGGTTTGCCAAATCACAAGTGCACGCCAATGACGTTCTGCCTCCTCGATTGCCTGCTGTAACCCATTGAGCACTTCGATATCGATTGTATGCATCTTACTTTTGAAGCTGACAATCGCAATTTCATCGCCGGTATGCCACATCCGAACAGCATCTGTTTCAAAGATGGTTTCACCGTATTTCCTTTCTTCACCTGCCAAGCGATCAGGAAACACTTGTCTGCGATATACCGGCAATGTTGATCGTGGTTGCATTGCATGCGCTAGCGGTGCGTAGGAGCCTTGCGTGGTATGTACACCTTGTACGGCATTTTGTCCTGCCTCCTGGACCCAGGCAGGGAGGAGAGTGTTACTCATGCTCTTGCCTGCAGCGATATCTTCATTGATCCAGGCAGCTATCTGATTCCAACCGGCAGTTTGCCAGATTTCAAATGGCCCCTGATTCCAGCCAAACCCCCAGCGAATCGCGAGATCAAGATCACGTGCATTATCTGCAATTGTGGTCAAATGTACAGCGCAGTAATGGAACAGATCGCGATGTATTGCCCACAAAAATTGAGCTTGTGGATGCTCGCTGGTTCGCAAAGCTGCAAATTTTTCGACTGGATTCTTTTGTTTGAGCAGCGATTCAACATCGCTATCCAATGTACCTTCAGAAAGACGGTAAGTATTTGTAGCTAAATCGAGTACCCGAATTTCTTTATTAATTTTTTGATAGATTCCTTTTCCTGATTTTTGGCCGAGTGCGCCTTGATCGATCAAGGTTTGTAACCAACTGGGAGTGATGTAATAGTTATGCCAGGGATCATCGGTCAGTGCTTTATGCATGGTATCAATGACGTGTGACAGAATATCCAGTCCCACCACATCCGCAGTGCGGAAAGTGGCGCTCTTAGGGCGACCAATGAGGGACCCTGTCAGCTTGTCAACCAGATCAAAGCCTAAGCCAAATTCTCTGGCATGATGCATAATCGCCAGCATGGAAAACACACCTACACGGTTAGCGATAAAGTTAGGCGTATCTTTCGCACGAATGACTCCTTTACCCAGATAAGTCACTAAAAATGCTTCCAGATCATCAAGTATTCTGACGTCGCTCTCTTTGCAAGGAATCATCTCGACCAAATGCATATAACGCGGTGGATTAAAAAAATGGATACCGCAAAAGTGATGACGTAATTCCTCAGGGAAGGCTTGCGCCAATTGATTAATCGATAAACCAGACGTATTGCTGGCAAAAATGGTATGCGGACCGAGATGAGGCGCAACCTTAGTATACAGATCGGTTTTCCAATCTATACGTTCAGCGATCGCTTCGATAACAAGATCACAGTCCGTGAGTAACCCGAGATGCTGATCATAATTCGCGGGTTGAATACAAGCTGCTTTGGAAGCTATAGATAACGGAGCAGGCTCGAGTTTTTTTAGTTTTTCGATTGCTTTCGCTGCTGGCGCACTGGGATCGCCAGATTCAGCGGGCAGCTCAAATAACAGTGTTTCAATGTTAGCATTTACCAAATGCGCTGCAATCTGCGCCCCCATGACTCCTGCACCCAGTACTGCGGCTTTGCGCACAATAAAGCGATAGTCACTCAATTTTATCCCTCCGCTCGATCTGGTTATTGGATGAAGCTGCTAAGGCAGCACATTCCTGCATGATTCCTTGATTACATCTTATTCAGATGACTATTTCAAGCTCTTTGATCAAAAGATTACAAGTATGAACTTCAAAGAGCAAGCGGGAACTGTTTCATTTTTGTAAAGATTGATGTTAATTACTTAAGCAAAATAAGGTACAAACATTTGCCATCCTGTTTCTTTCTTTTTAGATTGTTCAGCTTGTATTCATGATCCCCAGGATAAAGTGATCAGCAACAGAAGAAAAATATTCTGATCAATAAAAAAACAACTAAGGAGGTGTAACATGAAAACGAGAACTAAAATAAGCATACCAGTAAAATTATTATCTGGAATGTTGTTGAGCGTTGCTTTAACGATTCCCATGGTAGTTGAAGCTGGCAGAGGCCATCATCGCCACCACCACCATCATCATCATCATCGCCACCATCATCATGATCATGATCGTCACCATCATCATGACCATCGTCACCACCATCATCATTACAATACACGGAATATTTATTACAACCAACCCTATTATCCTCCCGCTTATGGTGGTTATTATGGCGCAGTACCGGGAAACTTCTTCCTTGGCATTAACACGGGAAATGCCCGTTTTATGTTAGGCTATTAACTGGAGTATTTTACTAGACCGATGCTTGTATCAATGCAAAGGGGCAAGAATCAGGATGCTAGGGTATCTTAGGGATAAAACCAACTTGCACTGACTGACCTTTGCTGGCGCTAGCGATCGTTTTGTGGCATTTTTGTGCCTCTGCTTCACATCAATAGACTCGGTTATTAGCTTGACGCAATACACGCAAACCTGCGCACAGAACGCTTCACTCTCTCATTCTGCGTCCTGGCGAAATATTCGGGCAAGGATCGCCAGATTCAGCGGGCAGTCCAAATAATAATGTTTTATTATTTAGCATTGACCAAATGTGCTGCGATCATGCGTACCCATGATTCCTGCAAATAGCAAATCCTATTTTTTATTCTTTTCTGATTGTTCAGCTTGTGTTTATGATCTCCAGGATAAAGTGATCACCAACAGAAGAAATTCTGATCAATAAAAATAATCAAGGAGGCATACCATGAAGATGAGAACTAAAAGGAATACGCTAATAAAATTGTTAGCTGCATTGTTGTTGAGTGTTGCGCTAGCGGTTCCCATGGTAGTTGAAGCTGGAAGAGGTCACCACTACTACCATCATCATGACCATGATGATGACTATGACGATGACTATGACGATGATTATGATGACTATCATGAACATCATTATTACGACCCCGGACCAGGATATGGTGGTTATGGCCGGCCGCATCATCACCATAATCATTACATTACGCGGAACATTTATTATGACCAACCTTATTATCCACCCGCTTATGGCGTAGCACCGGGTAACTTTTTCCTGGGTATTGGCACGGGAGATGCCCGTTTTATGTTAGGCTATTAAGGATCATGCCCGGTGTAGAAAACGTTATTCTGCCACCGGCTGGCTTATAGCTATTAGAGAATGATGACATATCGATATTGCTTGGTGATTGCTATTTTTATTGCATTCTTTATGCCTGCGGTCACTCTTGCGCAGAAAAATTCTCCTTATTATCAACCAAGCACTCAGCATACGGAAATTTCCCAACAACAAGCAGTTACCATTGCACAGCAACATATTCCAGGGCGCCTTTTATCTGTCCAGCGTGCGTCTGATAGCTATCGTGTCAAGATTTTAAGTAGCAGAGGAACTGTACGCATTGTGACAATAGACGCTAATAGTGGTGCGGTTATCGCTACTCATTAATACTCATTAAAACAGAGAGTATCTCCATGCAATTCTGCCCAACTGGATTATCAAGTTTGCAGATCTTTACTGAATAAACACTTAACCTAAAAACCGCAGTTGACCGCTTGATTGGAGAGTTAATCCCATGATATATAGAGGTATTTTAGAGATTTTCTTGTTCACTAGAATGGTGAGGCCGCTACAAGGTGCATCGTATGTCGCTCCAGGCACGAATACGGCGTTGCTCTTTGTTGTGGGAGGAGACCCTGCGACTTCATCGCGCCTTGCCTCGCACCTGGATCACCACACGCTCCATCCCGTCCAACTGCGGTTTTTAGGTTTAACACAATATCTGACTATTTAAGCTACTCGATTGACATCATGCGAATCTTAGTTATTGAAGATGAAACCAAGTTGCAAAAGCAAATTAGTCAGCAACTGGAAGCGGATGGATACATGGTCGATACTTGTGATAACGGTGAGGAAGGTTTGTATATCGCAAGTGAGTATCCATTAGATGCAGCTATTGTTGATATCGGTTTGCCTGGTTTATCTGGCCTAGAAGTTATTGCTGCTTTACGAAAGCGGGGAAGCTTGCTGCCCATACTTATTCTTACAGCACGCAATAGCTGGCAAGATAAGGTTAAAGGTTTGGAGATGGGTGCGGATGATTATCTTGCCAAGCCATTTCAAATGGAAGAATTACAAGCCAGACTCAAGGCACTGCTGCGTCGTGCAACTGCCATTCCGAGTACAACGTTGAAGTCTGGACCTATTACACTTAATTTGACCGAACAAACGGTCAAATTAAGTGATGACCTCGTTGATCTGACTACTTTTGAATATCGCTTACTGGAGCATTTTATGCGTCATCAGGGTGAAGTCATTTCAAAACAGACACTTACTGATTATCTTTATTCCCACGATGATAATCATGATAGTAATGTGTTAGAGGTTATGATTGGACGTTTGCGCCGTAAACTTGATCCTGACGGAAAGCTTAACCCAATAGAAACGTTACGTGGACGTGGCTACCGCTTTGCGATCAAATCCTCATCATCATGAAATCACTTAATCAGCGTATTCTATTCAGTGCCTCATTGGTGCTTTTTATCTTTATTGTGGGTACTGCGTTGACGCTGGATCGTGCTTTTTACGATAGTGGTCAGAGAGCGCTACAAGATCGGATGCTTGGCAAGCTTTTTCTACTGATGGGGGAGGTTGAAGTGGATGACAATGGTAGTTTATCCATGCCAGAAGAGCTCCCGGCTCTAATTGAATTCGAGCAGCTCAATTCAGGTGTTTATGCATTTATTACTGATCAGACAAATACCCCTATCTGGAGATCGTTTTCTACTTTGAGTATCCCCATACCGGCACGAGCCATTCTATTAGAGGGAGAGAAAAAATTCGAGCAGATTATGCTTAATGATGAGCCACACTTCATTTATAGTTTTGCTGTAGACTGGGAAACAGATGGGGGTGATTATCCGCTTACTTTTCATGTGATCATGGAGAGTATCTCGCTTGAAGCACAAATAGACAGCTATCGTAGAGATTTGTGGGGCTGGCTGGGGGTGATGGGGTTATTATTATTGATTATGCAGATGCTGGTGTTGCATTGGGGACTTCGACCGATGCGACAGGTTTCGTCAGAGCTGAATGCCGTTGAATCAGGAATGCAAGAAAGTGTGCAAGGGATCTACCCAGTCGAATTAAAACGCCTTACCGACAATATCAATTCGTTGATTCAACACGAACGAAAACATCAACAGCGTTACCGCAATGCACTAGCCGATCTAGCGCATAGCCTTAAAACACCTCTGACTATTCTGCGAGGTGCAAGCAGAACTGAAAAACTTTCACAGAATATGCAAGCTGTTCTCGATGAACAGATCGATCAGATGGATAGCATTATTCAGTATCAGTTACGTCGTGCTGCGACAGCTGGTAGCTCGCCTGGAACAAGGCTGACTGCATTACGCCCAGTTGTTGAGAAAATTGTTAATACGGTCAATCGCGCCCATTTCGAGAAATGTCCAGAGATTGTCATTGAAATTGAGCCTGAGCTTTGTTTGAGGATGGATGAGGGTGATTTGATGGAGCTGCTCGGGAATTTAATTGATAACGCATTCAAATGGTGTCGGCAAGCAGTTGCCATATCAGCCCGGTATGCACACGATGATATCGTGCTCAAAGTAGAAGACGATGGTCCCGGTATCAAACAGGAAGAAATAGGCAGGCTCCTCGAACGAGGAGTCAGAGCTGATCAAGCGATGCCAGGTCATGGTATCGGCTTGGCCATTGTTCGGGATATTGTTCAGGCGTACGATGGTGCCTTATCTATCGAGCCGAGCAGGAACATTGGTGCATCTTTTATCATCAGAATAAAGCGTTAATAGAAATTCTTGCAAATCAGGCTATTTCAGTCTTAAATTGTGCATCTTTTTATTGATGCGCAATGATCGTCTTTGTCTACTTGAGTCCTCTGCGTTTGTAATGCGTCAAACAAGAAAGGATGTGAGATAATTACGAACAAGCACTCTACTAAGCTCATATAAGTAATAACAGACCATGAACTATCCGCTGCGGTAAGCATTGCTGATTTCTGAATTGAAAAAACAGAGCCTAAATACTGCGCAGCCTTCATCCCATTAAACCAGTTGAGAAACCAAGCATGGCTAGATTTATCGCATTGATTCCTGCTGCAGGCTCCGGTTCGCGCATGAATAATCAATTGCCAAAACAGTATTTATCTTTGGCTGGTAAACCAATGATTTATCATGCCTTGCATACATTGTGCAGTTCCTCGCGTATCTTCAAGGTATTTGTTATTCTTGCCCCAGATGATAATGAATGGGGTCATTACGATTGGCCATCCTTTTCTGACAAACTGGCCGTGCGGTATTGCGGAGGGGCAACGCGCGCTGACAGCGTATTGAATGGATTGAAGTCAATGCAAGCAGACGCGTCTATCCGTCATGATGATTGGGTCCTCGTGCATGATGCTGCACGTCCTTGCCTGACTATCTCTCAGCTTGATCAACTCATTGATGTGCTAGCAGTAGATGAGGTTGGCGGGTTATTGGCTATTCCGGTCGCGGATACCTTAAAACGCGCTGATCCAAATCAACGTGTTATGTGCACAGAATCCAGAAATGGTTTATGGCAAGCGCAAACGCCGCAAATGTTTCGCCTGGGTCTTTTAATGGATGCGCTGGGTAAAGTGGATAGTACCACTATAACGGATGATGCCAGCGCGATCGAGGCTTTGGGTCTTCGTCCCAGATTGGTGCTGAGTGATGCTTATAACTTCAAAGTCACTTATCCTCAAGATTTGGCTTTAGCAGAACTTATTTTGCAAAAAAGGGAAACAAAGTGAAGAATATAAGAGTTGGCCAGGGTTTTGATGTGCATCAACTGGTAGAAGGTCGCGATCTGATCATTGGTGGGGTAACGATTCCTTACGAGAAAGGATTATTGGGGCATTCTGACGCGGATGTACTGCTGCATGCGCTGTGTGATGCATTAATCGGTGCAGCTGCATTAGGCGATATCGGTCAGCATTTTTCAGATAAGGATGCACGTTATAAAGATATTGACAGTCGCGTGCTATTACGTGAGGTGTACCGGTTGTTGATCAGCAAACGCTACAGGGTCATCAATATCGATGCAACTATAATTGCACAGGCACCTAAAATGGCCCCACATATCCTGGCGATGGTTGCTAACATTGCCCAAGATTTGAATATGTCTACCAGCGATATTAATATCAAGGCAAAAACTGCGGAGAAACTGGGCTTTGTAGGCCGGGGAGAGGGAATTGTGGCCGAAGCCATCTGTTTGATCGCGAAAACTGACGACATTTGTGACTGAAGAAAATATTTCTCCAGAAGAGACCATAAAAGTTTTTTTTGCAGTCTGGCCTGATGCCGCTGCCCAAGAAAAACTGAGTAAACTAGCCGGCCAACTAGTTAGCCTTTGTAGTGGCAGGGAAATCAACTCCTTCCTGATCCATCTCACCTTGGTATTTATTGGGAATGTAACTAGCCAGCAACTAGAAACGCTGCACCAGGTAGCGAATGAAGTCAAACAATTAAGCTTTGATTTGACTATGGATGAAATTCAATACTGGCAACATAACCGCATTGTTCATGTTGGCCCAAGCCAATGTCCTGCAGAGCTTTCTGCATTGGTAAACGATTTGCAGAATAGATTGTCTCAGGCAGGTTTCTCGCTTGAAAAACGCCGCTATATTCCGCACATTACTTTGGTAAGAAAAGCTTTATGCAAAAATTTGCCAAATTTGACGACTTCGATTACCTGGCATGTCAATGAATGGACGTTGGTGCAATCCAAACAGACCGATCAGGGCTCTGTTTATGTTTCACTTGACCGCTGGCCTCTGAAAGAAGTCTGATGCGGTATCACATTGTTCTTCAGAAAGATTCTTTTAGTTTCTAATGAAAATTCTAGCACTTGATACTTCTACTGAATATTGCTCACTGGCACTGTGGCTGGAGGGTGAGACGCTGAGCAAGGAAGTATTGGCTGGGCAAAAGCATACTGAATTGCTGCTGCCGATGCTGCAGGAAATGCTGGCTGAATCCGGGCTGGCTTTGACTCAATTAGACGGCTTTGCTTTCGGTGCCGGTCCAGGATCATTTACGGGTTTACGGATAGCGTGTGGCATAGTGCAAGGGTTGGCGTTTGCGACAGATCTGCCTGTTATTGGGATTAGCACGTTGGAAGCAATGGCGCAAAGAATTGGTGCAAGCCACGTCATGACAGCGCTTGATGCGCGTATCGGTGAAATTTATTATGCCGCTTATATTCAAGCGGCTGATGATTGGTCAATTGTACAAGCACCCATACTCTGTTTGCCCCAACATATCCCTCAGCCTCCGGGTGAGGGCTGCTGGGTTGGGTGTGGCAGCGGTTTTGATCAGTACCATGAGCTGCTAAGCCAACTCTATAGCAACAGTTTGTGTCGAATTGAGTTGGGGTGTTATCCGCACGCTCAAGAAATTGCGCTGCTCGCTGCTCCAAAATTGATGAAAGGATTAGGCATTGCTGCCGAAGAGGCTGCTCCTGTTTATATACGAAACAAGGTGGCTTTGAAGGAAAGCGAGCGATGAGTGATTCCTTGCAAGAAGTCTATCACATCCGAGAAATGCGCTTGGAGGATGTGCGTCGTATCATTCTCATTGAACGTGAAATTTTTCTTTTTCCCTGGACAGAGATGAATTTTGCTGACTCGATCACAGCAGGTTACTACTGCCGCGTAATAGAATTAAATGATTTGCTTATCGGTTACGGTATCATGATGATAGGTCCAGATGAGGCCCATATTCTGACGATTGGCATCTCAGCTCAATGGCAGCATCAGGGCTGGGGGCGCAGGCTGCTGCAGTATTTCATTGATCTCGCCAGACAACAGCAATCTGTAGCAGTATTGCTGGATGTGCGTGTGTCCAATGGCGTTGCGGCCAATTTATACCGACAACTAGGTTTTGAACAAATCGCGATTCGTAAAGGATATTATCCTGCCATGGGTGGGCGTGAAGACGCGCTGGTGATGAGACTGAAGTTATGAGTCAACGACGCAAAGAGATATTAAGAGAACTCGGTTTGACCCCTATTTGGCGTCGGAGGGGAGATAATGCTCTGAGCGAGCCAGCACCATCGACTTTGACGATTGATCAGTCTGTTCCAGTAGTCAATGCCACAATAACAGCAACTAATGATCGAGAAGCGCAAATTTCAAGGATGGATTGGGCGCAGCTCAAAGCTGCAGTTGCTGGCTGTACGGCATGCCCGCTCTGTCAGTCAAGAACGCAAACGGTGTTCGGAGTGGGTGATGAACAGGCCGATTGGTTGTTTATCGGTGAAGGACCTGGTGCGAAAGAAGATGAAATAGGAGAGCCGTTCGTTGGTCAAGCAGGTAAATTGCTTGACAATATGCTGAGGGCTATTCAATTGCAGCGCGGTGATCGGGTTTATATCACCAATATCGTAAAATGCCGCCCGCCTAATAATAGAAATCCTGAGCCCAGCGAGGCTGAGCAGTGCCACCCTTATCTGGCACGACAGATTGTATTGATTAAACCCAAGCTTATTGTTGCATTAGGAAAAATTGCGGCACAGAATTTATTGCATACCAATGAAAGTATTGCCAATCTCCGTGGCAAGTTACATTATTATTCAGATATTCCTTTGATCGTTACTTATCATCCCGCCTATCTATTACGCTCACTCGCAGAGAAAGCCAAGGCATGGGAAGATTTATGCTTTGCCAAAGCAACTATGCAATCCTTGTTAACGCAATGATTTTCTCGGTAAAGCAGTTATTCCATTTCTAGATCAAACCTGACTTTGTCGGCTTCTCCTTGCCGTATTATTTATACTGTCTGTGGTTCGCTCTTGCGTCATTTCTGATTTGGAAATGGAATTACATGATAATCATCAATGTATTTTATGCATACCAATCATATGAAGTGAATCCTGCTTGCTTTGATTAAACAGGTGCCATTTATGGATGAGAATCATGGTCACAGCCACAAATAAACCAAATAGCGCAATTACAACATAAATATGCACATCCAGCATGATGAGCAGCGCATACAGCGATATCATGGCAAGAATACTGAGATTCTCATTGAAATTCTGCACTGCGATCGAATGACCGGCGCCCATTAAAATATGTCCGCGATGCTGTAGTAGGGCATTCATTGGTACCACAAAAAAACCAGCCAGACTACCGATCAAAATAAGCAATACAATCGCAATCCATAAATCTCGCACAGTAATCATTATCATAACGACTAATCCCATGGCAATACCGAGTGGGATGACTTTTACTGAATCGCGCAGAGTGATTAATTTAGCAGCTAAGACCGCTCCGAGCGCAATGCCGAGTGCCACTACACCTTGTAATTGTGCCGCTTCATTGAGTGGAAAGCCAAGTGCGATATCAGCCCATTTCAAAACAATAAACTGCAAAGTGGCACCTGCTCCCCAGAACAAAGTTGTGACAGCAAGCGAGATTTGTCCAAGCTTGTCGGTCCATAATAACTTGACGCAATGTGCAAATTCGTGGATCAGAAATGACGGATTCTTTCTGAGTATTCGATGATCAATCCCTGTATTGGGTATGAATAAATTAAAAGTGGCTGCAATCATATAACACACTGCAACAAGCAGAAGAGCTACTGCTATTGGTGTATCTAATAACCCTATATCAATGAAAGGAAAATCAAACGATAGCAAGACAGACGAAATGGCCGGGGTGATGAGAAGTCCACCAAACACTGTGCCAAGTACGATAGATGCTACAGTTAATCCTTCAATCCAGCCATTGGCAATGACCAATTTTTCTGGTGGCAACAACTCAGTTAATATGCCGTACTTTGCAGGAGAATAAGCCGCTGCACCTAACCCCACTATAGCATAAGCTCCGAGCGCAAAATATTGGTGCACGGCAAAGAACAAAAGTGCACAGCCAACGATTTTAATCAAGTTGCTGATAAACATGACCCGCCCCTTAGCCATGGAATCAGCAAATGCACCAACGTAGGGTGCCAGGATGACATAAAACAGCACAAATACGAATTTGAGCATGGGGGTAAGAAAAGCGGGGGCATGCAAGTCAGTTAATAGCGCGATCGCTATTACTAATAATGCATTATCAGCTAATGACGAAAAAAATTGTGCCGCCATTATCGTATAGAATCCGCGCTCCAAGAGTCCTCCTTAAATAACCTCGATTTAAAATCTTTCAGTAATGCTTATTAGAAAGTAGCAGTTTATATCCTGAAATAAATAGCTACCCGTAAGCTGAATAATACCTTTTATGTGCTTCATTTAGATGAATATTTTATTTCGTCTTAGCAAGACGGCAAAATATCAATACTATGGCGGTAACTCTCCTGAATGATAGTTCCCGTGAAACCAGGCTGTTATGGATTGCTGGCTAGACTCTCAAGGTATTCTACCCTTACTTGACCAAGACCATGTAAACCAATCTTTTTAGCCGCACCATGTGATAGGTCAATTAATCTGTTTCTTTTGAAAGGACCACGATCGTTGACAACGACATCGACGGTACGGCCATTGCTAAGATTGGTAACCCTTACTTTGGTGGGCAAGGGGAGGGTCTTATGTGCAGCAGTCAGCCCTTGCGGATTAAAACGTGTACCCATCGCAGTTCGATTACCCGATTCTTTGCCATACCATGAAGCAATTCCTTTCTCACGATAACCTGCTGCTGAGGACATTGGATAATATGTTTTACCTCCTACTTTATAGGGTCTATTGTACGATGCATTATTTTTATAGGGTGCAGCTTGCTTGGTCCGGGATACTGATGAGGTAGGAGTTTTTGTGGGAGTAGAACAGCCACTGAATAAAAAGACGAACAGCAATATCAATATCCCAGTAGTGCTTGAACGTGGTAACTTGCTAGTCGTTTGCAATTCTATAAACTTGATCGTAAATAGTTCATAAACTGGATTTGTTCTTGTTTTAAGTAGACTGAATCTTGATCTTATTATCGTCATCATCACCTTTGTTATCTTTTTTAAGGTTGTTCAATAGCATTTTGATTTCGGCTAGAGAACATTTAGCTCAGACTGAACGTTATTAGATTAGCTTTGTTTCAGATTTTACAAACTTTTCCAACTATTGGAATCAAATTGTGTAACTCATTGCAATGAGGAACACCAGATTTAATATCATAACAATCGTTTCTCATTTAGCCAAATAGGATAGAGCTAAATTATTTATAGCTATACTGGAAAATCTATGCTTGCCCAGAATTTTTGAAGATTGATGCTAATGATATGAAAAAGCATAAAAGATTTTCAATTAAGTAATTTTGGTGTTTACGACGCAGAGGATGGAGGAAGGTAATTAATAGTTGTTACTTTGGCAGGATATGCGCCAGATGCCCTGGTAAATCTTAATGGTATCAATCTAGCTTGATACAGTCAGGAACTGGGTTCGTCTTGTAATCAGGCAAATTGACTGAATAAACGCTACAATATTTCTTTGATTATATATTTTGGATTGTAAACGTATGGAAGTAGAACAACTCAATAGCCTGATTCATGACCTCGCCGATCTCAGTGATCGAGAGAAAGCATTGCGGAGGTATCTTTGACTTCGATAATAAGAAGCTACGCCTGACTGAAGTCACACGGCAGGCAGAAGATCCAGCAGTCTGGAACGATGCACAGCGTGCTCAGGAGCTAGGGCGCGAGAAAAAAATGCTGGAAAGTGTGGTATCGATGCTTGAGGCGATCTACAGGCAGTTACAGGATGCCGATGAATTACTGCAGATTGCGAAAGAAGAAAATGACGAAGCAACCTTGCAAAGCATTGTATCCGACGTCGCGCAACTCGAGAAGAAGGTAGCGGATATGGAGTTCCGCCGCATGTTTTCAAATCCTATGGATCCCAGCAATTGTTTTGTCGATATTCAATCTGGTTCAGGGGGTACAGAGGCCCAAGATTGGGCATCCATGCTGGAAAGAATGTATTTACGCTATTGCGAGCGCCGCGATTTTGCAGTAGAGGTGCTTGAAGAGTCTGCGGGCGACATCGCGGGAATTAAAAGTGCCACGCTCAAAGTGACAGGTGATTATGCCTATGGCTATTTACGAACCGAAACAGGAGTACATCGCCTGGTGCGTAAATCGCCGTTTGATTCGGGTAACCGCCGTCATACCTCTTTTGCCAGTGTATTCGTTTACCCGGAAGTCGATGATAGCATCGAGATTGACATCAACCCGGCAGATTTGCGTGTGGATACCTTCCGAGCATCTGGGGCAGGTGGTCAGCATATCAATAAGACCGACTCGGCTGTCCGGATTACCCATCTTCCTACCAATATCGTGGTGCAATGCCAAAGTGGTCGATCCCAGCATCGGAATAGAGCGGATGCCATGGCCATGCTGAAATCACGTCTCTACGAGGCAGAATTGCGGAAGCGTAATGAGACCAAGCAAGCGGTAGAGGATGCTAAGACTGATATCGCATGGGGTTATCAGATCCGTTCCTATGTGCTGGATCAATCTCGCATTAAGGATTTACGGACTAATGTTGAAATCGGCAACACGCAAGCAGTACTTGATGGCGATCTGGATGATTTTATCGAAGCCAGTTTGAAACAGGGTGTTGATGCTGTCTAAATTTAGAAAAAAGAACAGACCACAATCTAACTTCTGTTAAATTGTAGTCTGTTTACGGAGGAGTTTCACACGTTAATTTTTACCTGAGTGATCAGAGATCAAAGATAATCATACCTGCGGTAATATCATTCAAATTGATACCAACTAGATTAATAGACGTATCTTGGCCAAACTCAATAGTAGTACCATCCGTTGTTTGATCAATATTTGTAATAAATGAAACGAGTTGCTCGATACTATTGATTTCAAATTTTCCAGAATCAAAGAATAAGTAATCTTCACCAATAGTAAAATCATTCACTTGGAAATGACCCAATGTATAAAAGCCAAAGGTGTCGTTTCCTTCTTTACCAGTAAGATCGTTATTTACGACATTGTTATTATTTCCTCCCGAACCTGGGATTACATTATCGTCAGGAGGAGTGACCAGCGTATCCGGATTCGATGAGTTATCAGTGACTGTATTGGGTTCAGGAGCCGGTGTTGGTTCAGGAGTCGGTGCTGGTTCAAGAGCTGGTGCTGGTACAGGAGCAGGCGTACTATCACCCGTGACTGGATCAATCAGATCCTGCTTGATATTCTTGCTACCGATGCTAACTTGCAGAGTGGTTGGAGTAAATCCGTTACCAGCAAAACTGACTGTATAGTTTCCAGAAGCAAGCTCCAATTCATAACCGCCAGCTGAGCTAGTCTGTGTCGTTGTGACAGTGCCAGTTGCATTATTTTTGGCACTCACAGTAAAGTTGCCTAACCCTTCATTGATATCGTAATGCTTATCACCATCCAAGTCATCAAATGCAACCCCTGTCAGAAAAGGATTTGTTGCCGTTTTGGCAAAATCTTGCGTAACGAAAGCACCTTCGTAACTGCTGTACGGACCAACTTCTAGACCAACCCCAATTTCACGGAAATTGTCATTTAAGATATTGGCCCTATGACCAGATGAATTCATCAACGAGGTATTTAATTGCTCCACTTCATCTACCAGGCCAGCCGGTGCGCTGGTGCTCCTCCAGCCGATATTTTCTCCCCAGGTCCAAGCGCCGGAGAATGTGTAACCTGCTGCTCCCATACGATCACCTGGGCTCGATCCACCTGCGCCGGTGTGAGAGAAAGTGTCGGTTGCGATCATCCAGCTGCTATGATTTTCTGCCGCTTCGTTTAGATTACCATCGAAAGCGAGAGGTTGAGCACCAACCTTAGCACGTTCAGCATTGATAAGTTCCAGCATGTATTGCTCATAAGCATTTGCTTGAGACATAAATGTGACTCCATTTTTTTTGATTTGTAGAATTTAAAGAGTATTGTTCTAAAAGCAGCTTTAGCTTTTTGCTTGTAGAGCAAAACTCTTTAGTCTCCTTCTACAAAAGGCAATATCTATGCCAAAAAATATTTATGATAATAGAATCAATTGGTTCTGTTTTCTTTGAAAATAAGGAAAGAAATCTGAATGTCTCTGCTCAGCTACATAAAAATTAGTAAATTTAATTAATGTTATGTTTTATAGTAGTTTTTTTATGTAGTTATAAGGAGACGATTTATGCAAATTGAATTAACAATTCACTCGAATCCAGTATGAACGACGTTAAAAGCCGATGTGATGCTACTTTTGGGGTTTAGAAAATGATCTTAAAAAATGGTTTGTTTGCGTAAAAATCACTTTCTAACCTAAAAACTGCTATAAGGACTTATCCATGAATGCAAGGTGAATTTTTTCCCCTAATGGTATTGGAGCGAATACATAGCTTCCTGCTATTGCTAGCCGGAAAGGGCCCGACAAACGTAACAACTTTGTTGATGTTAATGTCAAAGGTTTAGAAAATATACTAAAACCATATAGTTATTCCATTTCTAAATCAAACCTAACTTTGTCGGTTTCACCTTGCCGTATTATTTATACTGTCTGCGGCTCGCCTTCGCGTCATCTTTGATTTAGAAATGGAATTACTTGTTAAACCAACACGGAGGAAGTTGTGAATACTATTTCATATTTTGAAATCCAATCCGCTCATCCAGAAGCTGCAGTGAATTTTTATCGAGAGATTTTCGGGTGGCGGTTTACAAAGGATGAGGATATACCGATTCCATACTGGCGCATTGAGACTGATGGGATTCGAGGTGGTTTACTTCAGCGGCCAGCTCCGACACCACCGCAGGAGTGTGGAACAAATGCATACGTGTGCTCAGTCGAAGTGGTAGACATCGACACGTTAGCTGACAAAATAGAATTGCTTGGTGGTCAAGTCGCGTTACCGAAATTCGCGGTTCCTGGCGTGTGTTGGCACGCGTACTTTGTTGACCCTGATGGAAACACGTTTGGACTCTTTCAGCCCGATCCCGAAGCGCGCTAGTAGGATTCTCAACATCGCAAGTGAAAAGGTGTCTGCCTGGAAGAAATAAATTCAAGTGCCTGGCAAGCAGTTGCAGGTGACGCTACGTTGCGTACATCTCGCCCGAACCACAGCGCTAAACATTAGATGCTTAGTCGGAGGTAACTAACTATGGAAACAAACGAAAAAATCTTTGCATTTGATAGTGGCATTTCATCACTGTGATCGTCATGAACTTGGCTGAATCGGGGTGATCTGCTGCAGTTATGAGAGCTGCTATGGCACCATCTTTTGAGCAAAGCGTTACGATCAGACTGGCCAGCACAGATTCAGCATCCGCAGTTTCATTCTGACCTGTGAGTTTGCGTAGGGCAGCCAATAGCTGTTCTAGTCGCATATCTTTTTCAATAGATAAAAATTTAGCTGCTGCGACCCCCGTCTACACCATCCAGTGCAGGATTGTTGATTAGCGCAGCATGTAACAGTCGTGTGACCGCTCTGTCTTTTGTTATGAACAAAAATAGGGAGATGTAGCGGTACTCACCAGCTTCGATCATCTGGCTTGCGCGTTCGGTCCATTTCTCATCGATGGCAAACAAACCAGACTCACGCCATTCCAGCTTGCCAAACCAACCTGCAGCCAGGGTGGGTTGACCGTTTTGTGCAGAAAGCAGCGTCTGGCGTTCGTAGTCCACCACCGTTCGGTTTACACGGCTTTCAAATTCGGCTATCAGGTTCGCTGTCAGTGCTACATCGATGTACCAGTGCGGCACATCCTTCGGACGACCATCAATTGCACGGAATTCTCCTAGAGGGAATAGCTGAATTTCACGATTTGGTGTTACAGAAATGACGCATGCGGCCAAACCGAAAGAATGATGATCTTGTTTAGATTGTTTTCGATTCATGCCGCCATGGTACCGGCGGCATGGGAAGGGGTTAAGGATGAATCAATTCATCCTTAAAACAGAGAGTTAACTAAAAAGACTAAACTTCATCAATAGGCCAATCAAACGGGAAACCATAAAGAGAGAAGTCTTCGTGCATATCAATAGAAGTTGTGACTTAATTTAACAGAGCTTTTTAAATGTGATCCCTCAGTTTTGCCAAAACCAATCGACCAATTTCTTTTAATAAATTCTCGAATAATTTTGTTAAACAATATGTGACAACCAGTACTATCATGATTTTCAGAACTCTTTATTATTTCATTTAGGATGATATACGGTTAACAAATATAACAAACGTAACTATTTTGTTGCTGTTAATACCAAAAATATGGATGATACACAAAAACTATATAATTATTTATTAAGTGAATAAATAACAGCATGAATTATCACGATTTAGATAGATTCCGGAAAGAAATAGAATCAATTGAACGATTCTTTATGGAGCTAGCGGCGCGTGAAGATGAAGTCCTAACTTTTGGGATTCGTAGGGCTACTCAGTGGGAAAGCTTCGGGGCAATCCAAGAGATTCTTCCGGCCTTTGAGGCTAAAATCTATGAATTTCTCGCATTTCTCCGGCCGATTAATAAGCAACTTCTCGAAAATACTCAAGAATTAGTTCAAGGAACGAAGCTTGCTGAATCTATAGCTAGTATTCAAGTTTCACTTCGCATAGCTGCGGAAAGGAGATCTTTAGGGGTTAGAGGCGAGCTTTTCAATACTTTCCTTTTCCACTTGCCTTACTTCTCAAATTTGTACCGCAGACGCCGTCTGTTTTCGGAAGAGGTGGTATCAATTCAAAAGATACTCGTGACCCTTGGTCGCCTGAAAAATCTTATCACGGTGGCTGGCAACTATTTCATTAGGCGCTGGAGTACAGATAATGACGTTTTCCGGCCATCAAACCTTGATGAAGGAAGAATTATTAATCATATTGAAATTGCAATAAGTGAACTGGAGCAGAACATAGCGTTACCAGAAGATGAAAAAAAACAACTAATAGAATATTTATATAAAGCAAAAAGTGAATTAGCTGAAGATTGGCCATCATGGAATAAAATTGTTGGTGCGCTAGTGATCGCGGCAGCCATTATTAGCGGTATCGCAGATGCTCGGCAAGCGTACGAAAACATCGATTCTATAATAAAATACATACTTGGTACTTCTGTAGAGCATCATATTCCATCAACAGTGCCATTGCTTGAAAGAAGTCGGTTTAGAAGAAATGACGATGGTATATTTAATGACCCAATTCAGCTCGCCTAACAATCACATGCACATGGACAAAATAAAGCTGCAGAGCGAAGTGGCGCAGCTTTATTTTGCCGGTGATGTGAGGGCATTAACTTACATCAACATGGATCCGATACAAAAAGAATTTGAGAGAGGCATCGGGGACCGATTCATCGAATGGTGGTTCAACATCGAGACTGGCGAAAATTATTATTTTGCTGGTCGTGCTGATCGTGCGCCAGATTTAATCTATTCGTCGCGTGGCTCCGAGATACAGATAGAAGTCACTGCCGCGTATTATGACAATGAACACGCCGCTTTCCTTTGGAAAGGAGCCCGTGGCGCACCGGACGCACCTGCTGATTGGAGCGGCATAAACGCGCACAAATCACTGGCCGAGGCTATTTCTAAGCGAATCGTGGAGAAATCACAGAATCGTTATGGCCCTAATACCGTCCTCCTCATTCAAGTTCCTCCGGGCGTAACTACTTCCGAGGAGTTGGCTTCCTTGCTTAGTAAAAAGATTTTGCCTTCTCAGGTACCTTTCGTTGGAGTATATGTTGTTGGTAGGTTCCCTACCACTTTATACAGCGCTGGTGGCTACCGAGTAATTCCACTAAAGGAAGTCCTGCGTGTGCGTGTGGGCTGACCCTGCAATGTACCAAGTCTGCGCGAAAAGCCGCGAAGGCCGGTGATTCTGGACGTTATGTGTAGCAAGGGACAGAGTGTGCGCATTGAAACAGAACGCCTATCTATTAGAGACGCCACGGAAGATGACATAGAATTTCTCGCAGCGATTCAGACAAACGAAGTAGTTCAAATGCATGTCGGCGGAGTGTTAGATACATTTGAGAATACTGTCGCGCATATCCGGAAACACCCAGAAAATCTTAGCGATTTTTACGTAATATCCATTAGACCAGAAGGCTTCTCAATCGGGGTTGTAGCTTTTGTTCCGAATAGATACTTAGGTAAGAGAGAAATATTGATTGAACTGATGCCGGACCATTTCGGAAAGGGTTATGGCCCAGAAACACTTTCTGCAATTAGGGACTGGTGGCTTGAAACAAATGGAGCTGATTATATGTATGCCACAGCCAGACCAGAAAACTTAGCATCTATTTCAATGCTTAAGAAAGCGCAATTCCAGTTGGTAAACGAGTACGAGGAACTTTTTAAACCAAGGCAATTTGTTTTCAAATATGAGCGAGCAAACCCATAACAATCTTATCAACTCGGAAGCTATAAAGCTTTATTGCGCTGCACTTTTTAGTGCAAGTTACGTGACCCGTTGGGTGTCTTAAAAATGTTTCTGGCATGACGCAGAATTTTCACTTGATCTTTAAGCGAGCAGACAGTTCGGTAGACCGCGCTAAATTTTTATCTAGAATTTTTGGCATTTTTTCAGAAGAAATTGTTTCATTGTGGGCACAAGATGAACGTGCACCATATCGAAACCTCGGTCGCCCAACAATTAAGACTCCCGGAGATAGCCGCGGACACACGTTAGATTTCACGTTTCAAGAGCGCTCCAGTGGAAATATTTTCGTCGTAGAGATGAAATGTGAAATTGAATACCAAAACTTCAGGTATTTTATTCTGGAGCAGGCCAAGCAGCTTGAGCACCACAATAAGCCAGCATTTGAAGCATTTTTGAGGACAACAAAATTTCCTTCCGACCAGGCTATTTTTGTTGGAGGGAAAGCTATAAAAACTCACGGTGCTATCCTTATTTGGGGCTCCGTCACACCAGAAGGAAGGAAAGCTGTTATAGCCTCCAAGGGATTTTATGATGTTCTGTCCATCGAAGAAATCTGCCATGAACTTTCAGGATGGAACCATGGGGGGTACAAAGCCTTACTTGCTGAACGTCAAGGCTGGTGCAATGAGCTCTTTGCGGGACTCTCGGGAGGTCACATCAAAAACACCCATTAATCAAATGTATCAAACTGTAAAAAGGTGTCAGTCATTGCATAGTGCATGAAGTGCATTTATGGTACGTAGCCATAAATGAATATGGAGAAGAATGGTTTTATGGCACATCCGATCAGATTGGAGTTTTCGAGTGGTTTATACCATGTTATGTCAAGGGGGAAGAGTGGAGAAGTTATTTTTGATGAAGATGAGGATAGACAGCAGTTTCTTGATTTGTTAGCAGAGCTGATAATACGCTATGAAGCAATATGTTATGCCTACTGCCTTATGGATGATTACGAACATCATCTTTTGCTAGAAACACCAAGGCAAATCTATCTCAAATATAATGTTTATTACAGTATTGTTAGTCAATTAATTCGTTCATTCTGCAAGATGCAATGACTGACACCTTTTTATATAAGCGGCGCCGACTATCACGATAAAGATCGTGACGGCCCACATAATCGGATTGTTTGCTAGCGACCTCGGCGCGTGATTGGCGATAACCATGGTTGCTCCGGTGTTGGGTAAGGCCTAACGTTAGGCGGCAGACTCATAGACCAAGCTCAGATAAACCAGGATGCTCGTCTGGCCTTCTGCCCAGTGGCCAATGATATTTGCGCTCAGATTCTTTGATTGGGAGATCATTGATACTTGCCATGCGCCTGTGCATAAAACCACTTTCATTGAACTCCCAATTCTCGTTTCCGTATGAGCGGAACCAGTTACCTGAATCATCGTGCCATTCGTATGCAAAGCGAACGGCAATACGGTTTTCATGGAACGCCCAAAGCTCTTTTATGAGTCTGTACTCAAGCTCCCTGTTCCACTTGCGCACAAGAAACTGGACAACAGCTTCACGCCCACAAAGGAACTCTGAACGGTTTCTCCAAACTGTGTTTGGAGTATACGCCAGAGAAACTTTTTCTGGGTCTCGTGTATTCCATGCATCTTCGGCAAGCCTTACTTTCTTTGCTGCCGATTCAGCGTCAAATGGAGGAAATGGCGGCCTTGGTTGTTCTATTTGACTCACGTTTCTTTTCCGATACTTGATATTTTCCCTTTTATGCCGCCTAACTAGAATTAAAAAAAGGTGTCAGTCATTACATTTACGCGGAACGATAGGGCCAGATACCGTCTTGCTATATAACATCTAACTTTTTTGTGCTCTTTTAACAATCTGACTAACAGTAGAGTGATGCAACCCAAATTTGTCCACGGTCTGCTCTTAGCGGTCTCACCATTGCAGATTCCTTAATTCCAACGAACCAAAAAATAACCCAAAGATTGGCGTAATGCAAGACTATATCTGAACCATTATGTTTTCTTTTCTTTAAAAGTTATAGTCTCATAAAAACATCTGCTTACTTTTTCTCCTTGGCACGTGCCAGCGCCAGGGCAAATGCGCTGATCGGCTCTGGTTTACGGGAGGTCTTTTGCTGCGAGTCACGTGACTTCCGTTTGCGTGGTTCCTGAGGGCGGGAAGGGCGTGTGTCGGCGCTGGTGGAGGAGGTGTCTGCTTTGTCGTCCAAACGCATAGTCAGGCTGATGCGTTGCCGGGTTGGATCGACTTCCAGCACTTTTACCTTGACGATCTGACCGGGTTTGACGATTTTGTGGGGATCCTGGACAAATTTGTTTGCCAGGGCGGATACGTGCACCAAGCCATCCTGATGCACGCCGATATCGACGAAGGCGCCAAAGGCAGCTACATTAGTGACGACGCCTTCGAGGATCATGCCAGGTTGTAGATCAGTAAGCGACTCGATGCCGTCCTGGAAAGTTGCTGTTTTGAATTCCGGGCGCGGATCGCGACCAGGCTTTGCTAGCTCCATGAGAATGTCACGCACGGTGGGCAGTCCGAATATTTCATTGGTGAATTCATTGGGGGATAACCCTTTCAGGACATCTGGTTTGCCCATGACGTGTTCTATGCCTTTTTTCAGGCTTGTGAGGATATGCTCGACCACGGGATAAGCTTCCGGATGTACAGCTGATCGATCCAGCGGATTATCGCCGTCATTGATACGTAAAAAACCTGCTGCCTGTTCAAAAGTTTTTTCACCCACACGCGGCACTTTAAGTATCGTTTGGCGATTCGGAAAGGGGCCATGGGCGTCGCGATATTCCACAATGTTCTGAGCTAGAATGCGGTTCAGGCCGGAAACCCGTGACAGCAAAGGTGTCGATGCGGTATTGACGTCCACGCCGACCGCATTGACGCAATCCTCTACGGTGGCATCAAGCGAGCGTGCCAGAATGCGTTGATTGACATCGTGTTGATACTGACCGACACCAATTGACTTGGGTTCGATTTTTACCAGCTCTGCCAATGGATCTTGTAAACGCCTGGCGATGGACACGGCGCCGCGCAGACTCACATCCAAATCGGGAAACTCGGCTGCGGCAAAAGCTGAAGCGGAATAAACCGAAGCGCCTGCTTCGCTGACCACGATTTTAGCTACCTTGAGCTCCGGTTTTTGTTCTGCCACCAGCTTGATGGTTTCAACGGCCAATTTATCCGTTTCACGGCTGGCAGTGCCATTGCCAATTGAAATCAATTCGACACCATGCCGGATCACTAATTGTGCGATGGTTGCGAGTGCTCCCTGCCAGTCATTGCGTGGCTGATGGGGATAGATAGTGCCTGTTTCCAGTAGTTTTCCGGTCGCGTCTACCACAGCCACTTTGCAGCCGGTGCGGTAGCCAGGATCAAGGCCGAGCACGGCCTTAGGGCCTGCCGGAGCGGCTAACAGTAATTCACGCAGATTGCGGCTAAAAATCTTGATGGCTTCCGCTTCTGCTGCTTCGCGCAATTGCAGCAACAATTCGGTGCTGAGATGCAGGTGTGCTTTGACACGCCATGTCCAGTGACAGACGTCTACCAGCCATTTATCCGCGTTGCGTCCTCGATTCTCGATGCCAAAATGTGCTGCGATCATGGCGACACAAGGGTGAGGTGCGATAGTTTCAGCCGCTTCATCCAGGCCGAGATCAATTTTGAGTATTCCCAGTGCTCGGCCACGAAACAATGCCAGTGCGCGATGCGAAGGGATAATGCGGATCGGTTCCGAATAGGCGTAATAGTCGCGAAACTTTTCCTCTTCCGCCATTTCCTTGCCTGCTATGACGGTGGAAGACACAATGCCTTCGTTCCACAGTTTGCTGCGCAGGGCAGCGAGTAAATCAGCCGTTTCGGCAAAACGCTCAGCAAGAATATCACGCGCGCCTTCGAGGGCGGTTTTCACATCTGGAATGTTGATTGCTTCCACCCCTTCAGCGGCTGGCTGTACCTTGATGTATTTCGCTGCTTCTTGCTCGGGAATTAGCGTCGGGTCGTGCAGTAACGCATCGGCTAGAGGCTCCAAACCTGCCTCACGTGCGATTTGGGCACGCGTGCGACGTTTGGGTTTGTAAGGTAGATAAATATCTTCCAGGAGCTGTTTCGTTGCAGCTTGTTCGATGGCAAGACGCAGTTCATCGGTGAGCTTGCCTTGCTCCTCGATCGAAGCCAGGATTGTCATCCGCCGATCTTCTAGTTCGCGCAGATATTGCAGGCGTTCCTCTATATTTCGTAGTTGCGTATCGTCTAGATTATTGGTTACTTCCTTGCGATAACGCGCAATGAAAGGCACCGTTGCGCCGCTATCGAGCAGATTGACTGCCGCTGCTACCTGAGAAGGAGCGACACCGAGTTCTTGGGCAATGAGCTGCACGATCTTTTGCTGTGCTGCATCAGAAATCGTTTGTGTGGTTGATGGGGTCATAGAATCTATTTTGCTTGGGGTTCAAAAGCTGTGCGTATATTGATAACGCACTGTTCGGTTGAAACTTGCTTCGTTATTTATCCTGAAAATGTTGCTGTATTTCCTGAATTTTATCGATATTGTTGAGCAGGGCATCGACACAATCCCGGTTTAGTTTATCATCGGCTATCAGACAGGGATCGGTTCTCATGCGATTGGGCGAGCACATCTTGATGTGAAAACAAATCCTCTTTCTTTGAAGTCATTGCAGCGCTTCTTGCGATGTCACGTGTTGGAATCACCCTGTGATTCTATCAGCGCAAGCAATTATGTCATAGAGAATAACTAATTAACTAATCAAAAGGTAATAAGGTAATAATTCTGTCATCAAGCAGATCTATCATGTTAAAACAACTGTTGGGGCAGTTGTTTTATGTCAAATAAAAGGCTGCGACAAATTACCGCGCGACAATTTGTCGCATTCCAAGAGTGTTTTTTTCTCTCTACAATGCAAATCACGTGATTGATTATTACCGTAACAACGTAATAACCGCAATCAAGGAGATGGACATGTTTTTTAAACTTAAAGTAATTAATTTGTATCAAGTTCTATTGGATAAGTTTCATATGAACTTTACTGGAACCAGAAAGCAAATGTTAACGGCAGATCAGAGTAACGGGAGCAAAACCCTGGTCGATGTCAAACATATTTCGTCCGAGGATACAGTCTGGCATCGAAGCAAATCGCCAAGATTTCAGCAAAATTCAGCAAAATTAATTAATGCAGGAAGGTGAGGTAGCAGTTACGTGATTTCTCACTAGTTGAAGAGAGAGAATTCATTTATTTGACAGGAGTATGGAAAGCATGTCCGTATTGACATGTTTACATAAGAGCTTATGAAAATCCCCAAAAGAATTGAGCCACTGGTTGAAGAAGGTCTTGTTGATTCAGTTATTTGCCAACTTATGAGTGGCAAAGAATCTATGGTATACGTTGTCCGTTGCGGCAGCGATATTCGTTGTGCCAAAGTTTATAAGGAAGCAAACAAACGAAATTTTCGCCAGAGTGTAAGTTACACTGAGGGCGGGCTGGTTAGAAATGGTCGACGCATGCATGCTATTCAAAGAAGAAGTTATTTCGGCTGGATGACACAGAAAGGGGCGTGGCAAAGCACCGAAGTGGATACCATGTCTCATCTGGCTACAGTTGGTGTGCCGACGCCTAAGTATCATAACTTTTTTGAAGGAGTGCTATTAATGGAGCTCATTACTGATAGTAATGGTGATGTAGCTCCCAGGTTGAATGATCTGACATTGAGCGCCGAGCTGGCAAGGATGTATCATGATTTTTTAATTAGACAGATTGTTCGTATGCTTTGCCATGGTGTCGTTCATGGTGATTTATCTGAATACAATGTGTTAATCGGTAACCAAGGCCCTGTTATTATCGATTTTCCTCAGGCAATTTTTGCAGCAAGTAATCACAATGCGCAGAGAATACTTAAACGCGATGTTGATAATGTCACTACCTATCTAAGTCGATTTGCTCCAGAGCTTGCGCATACTGATTATGGTTCAGAGATTTGGTCGCTTTATCAGAGGGGAAAATTGCATTTGGAAGTTAATTTAACCGGAAATACTGAGGAAAAAACCAAGCCAGTTAATGTGAGCAGTGTTTTGAATGCTATTAACGCTGCATTAAAAAAGGAAATAGCTTGGCAAAGATACAAACAGGAACGTTGGACAAGCCGTCAATTGCAGTATTGATATTAGCTATAATCGACACTAATTAAATAATAAATAGGGTGCATGAGTGTCATCACTGAGCACTGAGAGCTATGACGATGATTCAGTTATGCCGTATCAAATGAATAATGAAGCATTATGATTTGACGGTGTTGGCATAATCTGCTATTATTCTTTGTTCTGACGCGGGGTGGAGCAGTCTGGCAGCTCGTCGGGCTCATAACCCGAAGGTCGTAGGTTCAAATCCTGCCCCCGCAACCACCGTTATCTGACTCAAGGCGGCTAGTCTGTCTTGTTTTATTTCAATCCGCAGTTCATCATTTTCCGGTTTTAATTCAGTCTCTCCCACAATAGCTTTGATTGCTTCGCGTGCGGATATTACATCCTGGATATGCTCCTGTTTTTGCACCAGGTTTCTGTAAATTTCTTTTGCATGCGGAAGTATTTGCGTTGGTTGCCAGGATTGGATGTCTTTGAGCTTTTGTTGAGCTGTTGATAATTCGGCTTCAGCTTGTTCAAGTGCTTACTTGGTGCTGGGTGTGATGATGCCTTGGCGAATAGCGAGCATGATGTTGTCGATCTCAGTTTGCGCTTGTTCTTGGTTGATTATGCGCTAGTAGCCTTTATCATCAAATGATGAAGTAAAACCATATATAGCCGGTTCGATGCGCCGGAAAGGTGCGATCTTCCGCCTTTGTTGCTGTCGCTGATGCAGGTTACTGCGCAGCCTTACAGATCGTTCAACGAATAAATGACTTCGCTAATCCCATATCTTGATATGACGCACCCTCGTAACACTATGCTGGGGGATAATCAGCAGAAAGGGAGTGGTGTTACGGGGATGTTTTTAACAGTATAGTCATAGCACTTCAAGATATTACGATTTTGCACCCCAACAATTTGACAATCTTGGCGATGGTGTCAAATCGCGGATTGCCGTCATCGGCAAGCGATTTATACAAGCTCGCTCGCGACACTCCGGCACGTGCCGCGATTTTGGACATACCCTTGGCGCGAGCAGCAGTGTTCAATGCATGGATAAAATCAGATGCAGTTCCGGAATTAGCAGTTTCTCGCAAGAATTCGCGAATGTCTTCGTCCGTTTTAAGATGCGCATTAATGTCGAATTGTCTTGTTTTGATGATCATTTTCTAATCTCCGAGAATTTTAAGAATATTTTTCACTTTCTTAATGTCTCGCTTCTGACCGGATTTGTTACTACACGCCAACAGCAGAACGATTTGCTGCTAGCGCATTGTGTAATACACATGAATGTCGCTGCCAAAGAAGTAGCGCAGCTTGAACAGCCCGGTTTCGATAGTTCTGTAATTATCAAAATTGCTATTTTCAACTTGATTGAGGCGAGACAACAATTCAATTGATTGCGGATTACCCGATCCAGTCTATCAGACCATTTGTCAAATATTTGTGTGGTAATCAATACTTACCATGCCGCACCTGCCGGTTAATGTGGGCTATGTCGGGGAATCGATTATGGGTTGAAATGGCAAGGATCATTCGCGAAGTTCGACCAGGATTCGTTTTCGTAGAGAACTCACTAGTTATCACTTCTAGGGAGCTTGGACGAGTTCTTGGAAACTTGGCCAGCATGGGATGGGTGCGAGATGGAGAGCGTTCAGAGCTTCCAGCATCGGAGCGTGTCACCATAATGACATTTAAAGAAGATAGGGTGTGCTGCCTGGCTTATATCTTCGAGATGAGTTTGCATGTATTCAATGATCGTGAGCTGAAAGAACAACCGCATGATGCTTTGTTTGGCAGGTCACCCAGGGAGGTGATGTAATCATTTGGGGCCGATTGGGGCAGAAAGATGTTTCGCCCTGATATTTGGGTGAAGAGAGTTGAAATCGCAATCGAATATGGTAGTAAAAGTTGCCGTGAGTGTGTGTTGTCTGATGTGCGCTTTGACAATGAGGCTGAAATGATCAAGCGCAATGACGGTGTTATCTGGCACATTGAGCGTAAAAATAATCCGTTTGCTATCAATACCGAGTATGAGAGCGAGCACGGCATTGATGGTGAGTATATCGACTGGATCATCCATAACGATGGCGATATTGATCAATTGCAGACTGAGATTGCTTGCGCGCTGGATGGGATGACAGGGATTATGCGCAGGAGGTTCGTGTGAGTCAACAAATTGATTTTCATCAAATCACGCGCTGCGCTTGGTCAGTCGCTGATTCTGCTGGGTAGGTGGTTGCCTGGTGGCAAGGTGGATGGTAGGGAGTTTAAGGCGCTGAATCCTGCCAGTACAGCACCCGACCATAGGAAATCTATGAACAAAAAACCGCTTATCTGTCGGGTGCGGTATCCGCTTTTGCTCAAGTGTAGGTGTTTGTAGCGCCTGAACGGAAGATAAATCAATCAAAAACAATGTGTCAAGCGTGATTATCTCGGATCAAAGACAGCTAACAGCCGCCAGTATGTGCTCATGCTTTTACGGTTGATATCTCTTTGAGGTGAAATTTTTATGCAATCCTTATCCTTAATGTTGTAGAATTACGCACGTATCGGGACCCCGCAACCATTGAATTACTGGTTTAGTTACTCGGAAGATAATTCCAAGAATTTTCGGCCCTTTGCTAGATTTGGCAAAGGGCTTTTTAATGAAATCTTTAGCACCAGAAGTCACATACATCTTGGTTTCTATTTCTGGTGTGATAGTGGTCTAGTTTATAAAAATTTTAACCGGGTTACTGTTATTTACCAATCAGCAACGCTGATTGATGTAAAATTGTCTTATGGCGGGCCTCCCCGCATTGCAGGGTAGTGAACCTGGTCAGATCCGGAAGGAAGCAGCCACAGCTATTTTTTTGCAAGTGCCGGGGGTTAGGCTCGCCACCCCAACAGATAGATAGGTTATTGATAATCATCTGCCCTTTTTCCTTCATTTGACAAATATCGTGTCTCAAACACAAGTCCTTGCTCGGAAATGGCGCCCAAAAAACTTTTCTGAATTGACTGGGCAAGACCATATCGTTAAAGCAATTACTCATTCACTTGAGCAGAATCGATTGCATCATGCTTACTTGTTTACAGGGACACGTGGTGTCGGTAAAACAACGATTGCTAGAATCCTGGCTAAAGCACTGAATTGCGAAGCGGGTGTGACATCCATGCCTTGTGGAGAATGCCCAGCTTGTATGTCCATTGATAAAGGAAATTTTGTTGATTTGGTTGAATTGGATGCAGCATCCAATACCCAAGTCGACAGTATGCGCGAACTCCTTGAGAGCGCAAGCTATGCGCCCACTGCCAGCCGGTATAAAGTTTATCTCATTGATGAAGTACACATGCTTTCCAGATCGGCTTTTAATGCCATGCTCAAGACTCTGGAAGAGCCTCCTGAACATGTCAAATTCATATTGGCGACCACCGATCCGCAGAAGATCCCTATCACTGTATTATCGCGTTGCCTTCAGTTTAATTTGAAGCAAATTCCTTCTTCTTTGATTGCAGTGCATTTGGGAAAAATATTATCGCAAGAGCAGATCACATTCGATTCTGCGTCCTTGCAATTATTGGCAAGAGCTGCCCAAGGTAGTATGCGAGATGCGTTGAGCCTGCTCGATCAAGCAATTGCATATGGCAATGGTGTTGTCAAAGAAGCTGATATCCATACCATGCTGGGTGTAATAGACCAAGAATATCTATATGACTTATTAGAAGCGCTAGCGAGAAAAGATGGCGCAAAGATGCTATCGATTGCTGATGAGATGGAGGCGCGCAGCTTATCATTCGATAGCGCTTTACAGGAGCTGGCAACCATCCTTCATCATCTTGCGTTAGCACAAATTGCGCCTCAGACGGTTGATGAGACATTGCCTGAACGTGAGCGGGTTTTTGCATTGGCTAGACATTTTACAGCTGAAGATGTGCAATTGTATTACCAGATCGCGCTTCATGGGCGTAATGATTTGAATCTAGCGCCGGATGAATATGCAGGATTTACGATGACTTTAATGCGGATGCTGGCATTTATACCCGAGCAGATATTTCCAGGGGGGATTTCTAAGAATTCTGGAGAAGAGGGGAATATTAGGCAAGAAGCCATTCAAGTGATAAATCAGGCTACAAATAATAGTCAATCGATCCAGAAAAAAGAGGCTGAGATTTCTGGTTCTCCTAATGAAGACTGGTTGGCAATCGTAAATCAGTTGAAACTGAATGGAATGACTAAGATGCTGGCGCAGCATTGTGAAGCTAAACTTTTCACAGCTGATATGATTGAGCTGTGGGTGCCAGAAGTGCATAAATATTTGTTAGAAAAGACTTATCAGGATAGGCTAAAAGCTGCATTAGAAAACTATTTTAAGAAACCTGTTAAAGTTACGTTTTTGATCGGCACTATTACGGGTATGACGTCACTGGTCATGCAGGAGCGTGAAAAACAGGCAAAGCAATCAGAAACGATTGCGGCAATTGAAGCAGATCCCTTTGTGAGAGAAATAGTAGAAAATTTTGATGCGAAACTAATCGTTTCTTCAATTAAACCAATTGAATAATGGAGACAGGATAATGATAAAAGCGAATTTAGGTAATTTAATGAAGCAAGCGCAGCAGATGCAGGAAAATATGAAGGCAATGCAAGAACAGCTGGCGACGATAGAAGTTGAAGGTCAATCAGGAGCGGGTATGGTCAAAGTGGTGATGACTTGCCGCCATGATGTCAAGCGTGTCCATATTGATAATAGTTTGATGGGCGATGATAAAGAAATGCTGGAAGATTTGATAGCTGCTGCAGTGAATGATGCGGTGCGCCGGGTAGAGGCAACCACGCAAGAAAAAATGGCAAGTTTAACGGGTGGACTGGGTCTGCCTCCCGGCATGAAACTACCTTTCTGAGTAAGAGATTGAATGCATCAAATTAAACCTTGGGTTGTTTATTTTGTTTATCGATATTCAGCGCCTTTTCAAATTTTTCCTGTTAAGAAGTAAAGTAAATGCGTATCAAGCGAGCATTCAGTGCGAGAAAAAGGCAGGCTTTGACGCCCATGAGTGACAATACTGTCCTCAAGCCCGCTCCAATGGTTACTCATAAGCTTCAAAAGTTATTGGCGCAAAGCGGTCTCGGTTCGCGGCGTGAGATGGAAGCCCTGATCGCTTCGGGGCAGGTCAGTATCAATGGCAAGGTCGCAAAATTAGGAGATCGAGTAGGGTCGAGAGATCTGGTGCGTGTGAATAGGCGTATTATACGGATCAACATCAATGAGCGTTTGCCGCGCATTATTCTCTATCATAAACCAGAAGGTGAAATTGTGAGTCGTCATGATCCCGAAGGGCGTCCCTCTGTTTTTGATAAATTGCCACAACTGAAATCATCTCGCTGGATTGCTATTGGTAGGTTGGATTTTAATACTAGCGGATTGCTGATATTTACCACAAACGGAGTCTTGGCAAATCGACTTATGCATCCGCGTTTCCAAGTAGAGCGTGAATATGCGGTTAGAATTGTCGGTCGCTTGACTCCAGAGCAAAAGAGCCAATTATTGACAGGGATTGAGCTGGAAGATGGACTGGCAAAATTCAATGATTTGTCGGAACAAGGTGGTGAGGGTGCCAACCGGTGGTATCACGTGATATTAAAAGAGGGCAGGAATCGGGAAGTGAGACGCCTGTTTGAAGCATTGGGTTTAACAGTCAGCCGGTTGATTCGCATACGGTTTGGCCCGATTCATCTGCCTCCCAGATTAAAGCGCGGCATGTGGCATCAACTGGATGAAAATGAAACCGCATACTTGCTAGAGCTAGTTAATGGTACTTCGCCCTCTGGTGTTATTGCAAAACATAGTAAGTTAAATTTAACCTAAAAACTGCCTTTAGGTTAAATCACTGCGCTTCAACATGAAAACAAATTGATCACCTGCGCTTGTTTCCAGCCAGGTAAAAGGCAGGTGAGGAAAGGATTGCTCAAGGATATCTCGATTATGACCAATTTCTACAATCAATAACCCTTCTTCGGTCAGATAATTGGAGGCTTCGCTCAGTATCGTCCGTATTATAGCCAACCCATCCGGACCAGCAGCAAGCGCAATTCTTGGTTCATGGCGATATTCTTCAGGGAGTGTAGCCATCGACTCAGCATTGACATAAGGTGGATTGCTAATGATCACATCATAGCGCTTCCCAGTTAATTCATTAAATAAATCAGATTGAATCGGATTGATCGCGTGTGCTAGATCATAACGGACGATATTTTTAAGCGTGACTTCCAACGCTTCAGCTGAAATATCCACCGCATCAACGCTTGCATTTTCGAATCCATGAGCCAGTAATACAGCCAGACAACCTGAGCCCGTACACAGATCCAGCACTGCATGAATAGCATCAGGTTGTTTGACCCAAGGTGCCAGCTGGCTTTGTAATAATTCAGTGATAAACGAGCGCGGGATGATAACGCGTTTGTCGACGTAAAAACTGAAGTCACCTAACCAGGCTTCATTCGTCATATAAGCAATCGGGATTCTTTCTGCTACGCGTTGTTCAATGCGATGGATGATTTGATCGCACTCAGGCTGGGTGATGTGTGCGTCCAGAAACAAGTCTAATTGGTCAGGAGTAAGATGTAGGGTGTGTAAAATCATATGAGCTGCTTCCTCATAAGCAGTGGGAAATCCATGGCCATAAAACAAGTCAGCTTGATTAAAATAGCTTACAGCAAAACGTAACAGATCGCGCAGGGTGCATAGTTCGTTCCTGGCGTGATTGATAATTGGAACTCTAGGCTCTTGGGAAGGGGTCACCATATCTGGCAATAAAAGAGTATTTGCATGTGACACGAATGTAGCATAAAAGATACACTGATGCTCAAATTATTTGATTAAATAACAATATGAATGATATTAATGAATAAAGAATATTTTATGCGGGCAGCACTTGACCTCGCATTCAAGGCACAGGAACTCGGAGAAGTTCCGGTGGGCGCAGTAGTCGTTAGAAATGGTGAAATCATAGGTCGTGGCTATAATCGCTCCATCGTAGCCATGGATCCGACAGCACATGCAGAAGTGATGGCATTACGTGACGCAGCTCAGAATCTGGGTAATTACCGTCTATTAGACTGCACGTTGTTCGTAACCCTTGAGCCTTGTGTAATGTGCATTGGTGCACTTTTTCATGCCAGGATTAAGCGCCTGGTGTATGCTGCTGCCGACCCCAAAACAGGTGTCTGTGGAAGCGTGTTAAATCTGCCAGCGGAGACAAGACTCAATCATCACCTGGAAGTAGTCGGGGGTGTGCTGGCAACCGAGGCAGGCAGTCTGCTAAGACAGTTTTTTATCGCAAAGCGAAATCTTGGTAAAGCGGTTTTATTATGAGAATTCATATCGGTATTGCTCAGCAACAACTCGACCTGATAAATGATGAAGATAAGGTTATCAGCAGCTATTTGATCTCTTCTGCCAGGAAGGGTGTCGGCCAGCAACGGGGAAGTTTTTGTACGCCGCTGGGAAAGCATATTATTCGCGCTAAAATTGGGGATAAGCAGCCGGTCAATACAGTTTTCATCAAGCGCCGTCCTACCGGAGAAATTTACACACCCGAGCTGGCTGCCCGTTATCCAGGTCGGGATTGGATTCTAACGCGTATCATGTGGTTGTCAGGGTGTGAGATTGGATTGAATCGGCTAGGTCTGGTTGACACCATGCGCCGTTATATCTATATCCATGGCAGCCCTGATAGCGCAGAAATGGGTAAACCTGGTTCGATTGGTTGTATTCGCATGCATAATGGTGATTTGCTGGATTTATTTAACCAGGTATCAATTGGAGTGTCTGTAGATATCAACTATTGAATCTTTCTCCTGATTCTCAGTTCTAATTATTGGAAATTAAATTTCTGAGTAATTTTTTTACTAAGCTGTTTTCTAATTATTAGAAATTGAGGTAAGGAGAAAAATCATGAGACATTTTCGTTTTGTATTTGCGCTATTCTCAATGTTGACCATCTTGGCTTTTAGCTCATTAGCACTATCGTCAGAAAATGATGAACTAGAATTCAGAGCCACTGTGCTAGGAATTAATATGCCCACAGACGGTGATAGCACGATAACGGTCAGGCTGATTACAGAAAACACACCTCCTTTTGAGGGTCCTATTGTTATCACGGGAGCAACAAAGATAGAATCAAATGGCTTTGAGATCCCTTTATCTGAGTTGCAAGTTGGCGATATCGTTAAGATTGAAGCCTTTTTTCGCCCAAATGGAATGATCGTTGCAGAAGAGATAGAGGTTCTCGATGCTCAGGTTGCTGAGGTAGGTAGTTTCCGAGTACAGGGCGCAATCCAGCAATTGACTCCTGTAAATAATGATGTCCTCATGAAAGTTATTGGGATCGATATCTTGGTTAATGCGTCGACAATAATCCGGAATAGGGAGTTACGCGAGATCAATAACTTATTAATTACTTCCCTGAAAGTGGGTGATATTGTCGATGTAAGAGGAAGGTTCATTGATAACAGGTTAGTAGCTGACCGGATTGAAGTTGGCGAAAGACCTGATGAGGAGGTTAAAGTTAAAGGAACGATTGTTCAGTTGAATAATAACAATATTGTCATTTCAATTGATGGTGTAAATCTCACTGTGATTAGAAATGCATCGACTATTGTCCGTGGTAATTTGGCGATGGGGATGTTTATCGAAGTGGAGGGTTTTCTTGATAATGAACTGCATATTATTGCCTTGGAAATCAAGGTAGATGATAATCGTGACGGCAATGTCGACGATGATCATGATTTTGGACGGAAAAAAGATCGCGATGATGATCGATTTGGTCGTGATAGAAATCATAATGGCGGTCGTGACGACAACGCTCCTAGCAATATGAACACCCCTAGCAATATGAACATGTAGTGTAAATCTAAAAAAGGACTGCTAAATTTTTAAAGACTTGAACTAGCAAAAAGATCCGGAGATCCAGCTGCTAGTTCAAGTATTGCTTTATTAAGGGGCGATCGTAATCGTAACGGTACTTTTCACTGTATCATTGATGATGCCATCCTGGTTGTCATCAACAGTAAAGGTTAGAGTGTAAGTGCCGGCAGGGAGCTCACCAGTAGAAATATTCAGAATGGGAAAGTGATCAATAGCAAATAATTCACCCTCATGCATTCGAAGAGGCTGCTCTGACGGGATAAATTCAAGCTTATTATTTAGCCAGAATGTCCCCATCGGAGTAATTGCCTGTATCCAGTAATTTGTTTGATTTCCCCCATAGACACCAGGATCAAGTGACACAGTAAGAGCCAAACTATCGTTCTGTGACAGGGTTATAGAATCGGTTGCGCTATTGGCAAAAATAGTAGGAACGGGTGTTGAATGCTGAGGAGGGAAGGGAGGGGGTATGTTATTAAAAAACCATGAAATATTGCTGTTAAAGTAAATTTGCCCACGAGTAATCACAAAGTGTGAAGAATTGATTGGCTCTGCGCTAATTTCACAAACTGAAAACGATGCTCTATTGTTATCGAAACTGAGAACAATATCGGCTGCATCAGTGAATCCGATAAATTCTAGCTTTAACGAATAGTCGTCAGCTGTGCCTGCCACTTTGTCCAAGCCACTCATCGCCAGTCGCAGTATGGCTACATCATCTGCTGTCAAGGTGCGTTGTGCTTCACCAGCATGAACTCCCTGTTGCATAACAGCTTCAGTATTCTGAATACCGAATAATGCAGCGACATGACGGTCAGCATTTGCAACAAAGGTGTTTCCAGGTGGTAGATCCGATAGATCGCGGCTGTAGGTTGTCATATCCACCTTTGTTGCGATACTAAATGGATTATTGTTACTTTTACGAAACCAGTGAAGATTAATGTCGTCACCACGTAAATCATCGCCAGAACCACTAACGCCGTCAGGACCTTTGTCAAGGTTGAATTGATTGTCAGCTCCCCTAGTGGATTGAGTAAAGTTTCTGTCTGCACTATTCAAACCTGATTCCGATGCAAGATTGGGATGTCCTAGTCCAATACAATGCCCCACTTCGTGCAATACAACCGATTCAAAATCAAACTGGTCAGCAGGAACATTGCTACCCTCTTTAACGATATTATTGATCGTGGGAAGCAAATTATTCCAGGTACTGATGGTATTTTGGATAGGAATCACCATTTCTTCTGCATGAAGGGAGGAGGGAGAAATGCCAAGCCTTACGGTCAGACTGGTACCTTCACCTCTATAGCCAGAAGGATGAGTAATGATATCGACTCCATGTTCTCTAGCGAACTCAAAAGTTCCTGCGATAGAGGGTGAAACAACACTTATCGCAAGCGATAATAATGTTAACTTCAAGTCAATGAGAGTAAAAGATGCAAGCTGATAGCGTGTGCGTTTCATCTTGATCAATTAAATGTAAATGATAAGTTTTGCCTCTGGAGTCGTGAGTGGTGTGCTGTAATCAGCTATCAGCCATTTATTTAATTTTTCTAAGATCAGCTCGTTTCATGATCGTTTCTAGCTGTTGTGAACTGAGATGAGGTACTGAATTTCTTCGATACTGGAAAATTGCTCAGCAGCCCATTTGAGGCCGCACCATGAAATGGTCTTTTTTGCATTCAAGTCTCCCTGTTCAAACATTTATCGCGTTATCGATGATCTCATTGCCTGCTTTGTAATAAACTCAACATATTGAAAAAAATCACAGTGAAGGCTTGTCAATAACACCCAGATGAAAGCTGATTTGCCCTTTACGCCGTTCTTCCAGATAGCGTTTCAAAGGATCATGAATGACGCGAAAAGCTATTTCATTCCATGGAATTTCACGCTCATCGAAAAGCTTGACTTCCAGACTCTCTATGCCGGGAGAAAAATCCAGATCCAACAAACGAGCCCGAAACAGGAGATAGACCTGGCTGATATGAGGTAAGCTATAAACAGCGTATAGATCGCCAATTTCTACCCGCGCATTGGCTTCTTCCAGCGTTTCCCGGGCAGCTGCCTGCGCTAATGTTTCGTTGTTTTCCATAAAACCTGCCGGCACAGTCCATTTCCCTTCTCGGGGTACGATCGCCCGGCGGCATAATAGAATCTTGTCTTTCCATTCAGGGATGCATCCCACAATCATTTTTGGATTCTGATAGTGAATGGTATGACAAGTAGTACAGACAAAACGGGGTAATGTATCACCTTGTGGTATATATAACTCGACTGTGGCACTACAGCTACTGCAGAATTTCATAGTCTTACCTCAGATACCTCAGTCGATGAGCAATGTTTAAGCACAATAGGTTTTTCGATATTGGTATGATCATCGGTTGTTTTATTGGGAGCGATGGTTCACTGTAAAAGCACGTTCGGCAAGTAATTTCCCAGATTGATCCTGTACCTCAACTCGCCATTGACCCATTTGGGTTTTATTTAGCATTTTATTGGAATGCGTGCGCCAGTTATCATCTTCAATTACAAGTGGGATTTTCGCAACTTCTTTGTCTTGGTAAAACCAATTTACACTGACTTCTTTACCTTTTAATCCACGTAAGTGGAGAAAAAAATAGATTGGCTGACTTGTTCCTTGATCAAGCCAGACATGATCAATATTGTCAACGGCTTCTTGTTGCTGAATAGCACTGGTCAACTGGGCTTTGATAACATGAGATTGATCCGTGGAAGCCTCTTTTGCCTTGGCTGATTGGTTGGTTGTTTTATTCTTAGCTATTTCAGGCTTTTTGAGGGGAATAATGGTGTATCCCAGATTTGTTGTTGCTTCAACGATAGGCTCTGGAGTAGGTGTGGCTTCAGGAACTGGCTCCATGGCTGGAGCGGAGATTTCACTACTCGTATCACTATTATTTGCCGATAGATCATTTGATTCCATGTTCTTATCGAGGACTAAGCTATTAGAATTTATGGACTGAGTGTCTTCTGATGATAAAGTCTCTCTAATCGGCTGGCTACTTTCCTCAGCAAACCACCATAAAATCCCACCCAGTATTATCGCAAATAACAATCCCGCTGCAGATATTTTTCTCCAATCAAAAGGAGGTTTAGTTTGATTGACTATTTCTTCTGAGTTTACAGCCTCTGGAAACTGTGGAATCTGGTTAAGTTTGATGCGAATCTTGAGTTGCTGGTCATTCATAATGAAAATAGATTAAAACTTGATGAGCTTTGCTGACTATTGTAGAGCCCAATAGATTAAACAGCGAGAAGATTTTAATAGTATTACTGTTTAAAAAATATTACAGCAAACTAATATCTCGTATATTGCCAGATTATGCTGATAATTGGAGAAACTGAGCTAATGCCTTCATTCTCCAAAAATAATATTTAAGTATTCCAGAGGAAATCGCTATTCTAGGCTCATTATTGATGGGAAAATGTCTGGAATAAATAGAATTCGCAATATTATTTACAATTTGACTTGCGCCATAAATTACGCCTACAAGTGAATATCTCAAAATTGATATGAACGATCTTATCGAAACAATTCAACAGCAAATCCAGACATTGCGTGAAGTGATTGATATGCACAATTATCGTTATTATGTCTTGAATGCGCCGACCATACCGGATGCAGAGTACGACCGATTGTTTCGCGAATTGCAACAGCTCGAGCAGCGTTATCCTCAGCTTATTACCCCTGATTCTCCTACCCAACGTGTAGGTGCCGCACCGCTCAAAGAATTTATCCAGGTGACGCATCGCACTCCCATGCTTTCACTGAATAATGCGTTTGAAGACAGTGAAGTAGAAGCATTTGACCGGCGTATCCGTGAGGAACTAAAAATAGATAGTGTCGAGTATACGGTAGAACCTAAATTCGATGGATTAGCTGTTAATTTAACTTATGAAAATGGTGTATTGACCAGTGGTGCGACGCGTGGCGATGGTTATAAGGGGGAAGATATCACGCTCAATTTGCGTACCATGAAATCAATTCCATTGCGATTGCCTCTTGCACATCCGCCATCCTTGTTTGAGGTGCGGGGTGAAGTGCTAATATTGAAAGCAGATTTTGAGAAACTGAATCTCGAACAGCAGAAAAATGGTGAAAAGACCTTTGTCAATTCACGCAATGCTGCAGCAGGTTCGCTAAGGCAGCTTGATCCCGCCATTACAGCGAAGCGCAGACTGACTTTTTTTGCCTACGGCGTTGGTGTCTATGAAGGAGTCGTTCCTCCCTACATTCGACAAAGTGAAGTGATGACTTATTTGAAATCGCTGCATTTTCCGATAGCAAGCGAGTATAAAGTGGTTACCGGTGTAACAGCATTGTTGGGGTACTACCGCCAGATGGTTACTTTACGTGATAAGCTGCCTTACGATACCGATGGTATTGTTTATAAAGTAAACGATTTAGCGCAGCAGGAAAAGCTTGGTTTCGTTTCCCGTGCGCCTCGTTTTGCCATTGCCCATAAATTTCCTGCGCAGGAAGAGATAACTGACTTGGTAGGTATTGATATCCAAGTTGGAAGAACAGGTGCATTAACCCCTGTTGCGAGATTGATGCCGGTTTTTGTTGGTGGCGTGACAGTAACCAATGCAACCTTACATAACGAAGATGAAATCAAGCGTAAGCAAATTATGATTGGCGATAAAGTGATTGTGCGCAGAGCGGGGGATGTCATTCCGGAGGTAGTAGCTGTTGTTCCTGAGCTGCGTTCACCTCATGCAAAACCTTTCTTAATGCCTGATCACTGCCCCATCTGTGGTGCTCGAGCAGTACGTCTGCCGGGAGAAACAGTCACGCGTTGTACCGGTGGTCTATTTTGTCCTGCACAGCGCAAACAGGCTATTCTTCATTTTGCTTCGCGCCGTGCGATGGATATCGAAGGGCTGGGTGAAAAACTGGTAGATCAATTAGTGGAAAATGCCATCGTGCGTACCCCTGCCGATCTCTATAAACTCGGTCTTTCCGCGCTGGCTAATCTGGAGCGTATAGCAGAGAAATCAGCAAACAACTTGCTGCTGGCGATTGAAAAAAGTAAACGGACCACACTCGCTCGATTCATTTACGCGCTGGGCATTCGTCATGTAGGTGAATCTACTGCCAAGGATCTGGCGAATTATGCTGGTCAGCTTGACCGATTGATGGCTATGAACGTTGAGCAGTTACAGGAGATTCCGGATATCGGTCCTGTAGTGGCACAAAGTATTGCTGATTTTTTTGCAGAGAAGCACAACCGGGAGGTAATCGAGCAGTTACGTAGCTGTGGGGTCAGATGGGAAGAGAGTTCAGAAAAGGTAATGCAGGTTAGTAGCCCCCTTCATGGCAAAACCTTTGTTCTGACAGGAACTTTGCCCAGCATGACACGAGATATGGTGAAAGAAAGAATTGAACATTTGGGTGGAAAAGTCACGGGTAGTGTTTCCTCAAAAACCGATTATGTGGTGGCGGGAGTCGATCCGGGTAGTAAATATGACAAAGCTGTCGAGTTGGGTATTACGATACTTGATGAAGCAGGACTACTAAAATTGCTGCAAAACAGTTCCAGAGCCAGCACTTGATATGACCGACCTAACCGATAAAGAAGCAGAACAGCTTCTAAAGAATGCAGAATTGATCGCATCTGCTCATATGTTGACGGAAACGGTTGAACGGATGGCTAAAGAGATAACGACGGTATTAGCAGGGCAATATCCATTGGTTCTTTGTGTGATGAGCAGCGCCGTGGTTTTTACTGGGCAGCTATTGCCGTTACTTAATTTTCCCCTGGATTTCGATTATTTACATCCGACTCGCTATAATCACACGCTCCAAGGTGGAGTTATTGAATGGAAAGTATCACCTCCGGATAACTTGAAGGGAAGAGCAGTGCTTGTCTTAGATGATATTCTTGACGAAGGATTCACGCTTGCGACGATCCGTCAGCGCGTTATGGAGGGTGGTGCAAAAGCTTTTTATAGTGCCGTGCTCGCAGATAAAGTTATCGGTAAAACGAAGCCTATCTGTGCTGATTTTATAGGTATGTCATTACCAGACCGGTATGTATTTGGTTATGGTATGGATATAAAGGGTTTATGGCGGAATTTACCTGCAATCTTCGCTATTAAGGAATAAAGTGGAAAAAAGTATACTTGCAATTATTGGTGGTAGCGGAATGACCAAGCTTGCTTGCCTGGAAATATCACATCGCCAGATTGTGAGAACACCTTATGGTGAGCCATCTGGTCCATTAACATTTGGCAAAATAGATAATCAAGAAATTGTATTCCTGGCACGGCATGGTCATGGCCATACTATTCCACCGCATGCGGTGAATTACCAGGCCAATCTTTGGGCGTTGAGTTTATTTAAACCAAAAAGTGTTATCGCGGTCGTATCAGTAGGAGGCATACGCGCAGATTTGACCCCCGGTAGAGTTGTTGTTCCGGATCAAATCATTGATTATACCTTTGGTCGGAAATGCACTTATTTTGATAAAACTGACAGGCCGATTACTTATACTGATTTTACCCATCCTTTTTGTCTGGAAACCCGCCACCATCTTCTGTTAGCAGCGGAACGGGCTAACGAGAAGATTATCGATGGGGGTGTTTATGCAGTGACTCAAGGACCGCGGCTTGAAACAGTGGCAGAAGTGAATCGATTGGAGCGGGATGGGGCAGATATGATAGGCATGACAGGTATGCCCGAGGCGGTGCTTGCTAAGGAATTAGGATTACCTTATGCAGCGATTGCGGCTGTGGCGAATCATGCAGCGGGACGTGGTACAAGCGTACGCGTAATTCCGCTAGAAGAGGTTTACGCTGTTTTGGATAAAGCCATGGTAAGTGTGCGAAATATATTGGAACATTTGGTAAAAATAAATGACGATTAGAACTGTTTTAAAAATGGGTGATTCACGCCTGCTGCAAGAAGCGAAGAAAGTGAGTAAATTCAACACGCCTGAACTTGATGCGCTCATTCAGGATATGATGGATACAATGGCAGCACTCAATGGTGCAGGATTGGCTGCTCCGCAAATTGGTGTCGACCAACAAGTAGTTATATTTGGTGTGGACTATAATCCACGCTACCCGAAGGCAGAGGCGGTCCCTTTCACTATTTTGATTAACCCTGTTGTGACGCCGTTATCCAAAAAAATGGAAGAAGACTGGGAAGGATGTTTAAGTGTTCCCGGTATGCGCGGTATGGTACCGCGCTATAGTCGGATTCGTTATGAGGGGGTCGATCAATTTGGCAATGCAATTGACCGGAGTGTAGATGACTTTCATGCGCGTGTAGTTCAACATGAATGTGATCATCTACATGGGATACTTTATCCGATGCGGATCACTGATTTCCGCACATTTGGTTTTACCGATGTGCTGTTCCCCGGGCAAGAAGTCTTGGATGACTAGATCGCTTCTGAGATCACCAAGGTTTGACCACGACGAGGATGACTACTGCAAATAGGATGACAACGGGAATTTCGTTGAACCAGCGATAATAAATGTGACCGTGTTGATTGCGATCATGCTTGAAATCGATTAATAACTTGCCACAGTATACATGGTAGGCGATTAACAGGACGACCAGAGCTAATTTAGCGTGTAGCCAGGCTCCAGAAAAACCATAGCCGAGCCATAACCAACTCCCAAATATCAACGTCAATAGTGCTCCGGGTGTCATGATACCGTAGTAAAGCTTACGCTCCATCACTTTAAAGCGATCAATTCCCGCTTGATCAGCGCACATAGTATGATAAACAAATAACCGGGGTAAATAAAACAAGCCGGCAAACCAGGTAACCATAAAAATGATGTGTAATGATTTAATCCAGAGCATAGTGGGTAACCCTTAAATTTTTCGAAAAGAAATAAGTAGCGTTCAAGAACATAAAGACAAATTTCCGATACTGCCAATTAGCACATTCAAAAGTAAAGTAATAATAAATCACTAATGGAATATTGAGGTTGCCGCAAGTTTATTGCAAGAAAGCAGACTATTCTTTGAGCTTGATATTGATTTGACCTTCTGTCACATGAATGTCCTCGATCCCTTCCGAAAAGGATTGCCAAAATCCTGGATCGACACCAAATTCACTGACCAGATCGATGTTTTTTATTCCACCGAGCCAGGCATTAGGAATAGGGACACCCATGATGCTGACACCTTTGAGGATAATGACAGGTTTGTCATGCTGATAGGTTATGCCGATGCCGGCATTGAAACGGAGTGTTTTGCCACCAAGTACCGGAAAATCCTCTTCAAGTGGAATGAGTAGTTTTGCACTGACGAGGTCATTAGTAAGATCAATAGCCAGCTTCTGTGCAAGATCGGTATTTTTAGCGAGTAACGCGTTCAACTCGCGTTCAGTGAAACTGATTGCACGTGGAGCATTTTCTTCGGAGTAGGGTTCGGGTTTTAGGAATCCGCTTTCGTCGATCTCACCGTTTTTCTTTTGATTCGTAATATTCGTAGTCTGTGATGATAATCCAACTTCATAACCGATAGCATGCAGTTTAGCTTCAAGGGTTTTTTCTTCTTCGGTATTCAGTACCACTGGTGTAAACGCTGTAGCGAAAATATAAGTTTTAAGTACCCAGTAGGTGCCAGCGATGGTGATGACGATCGTGAGTAGAACAATCAGCAGTACCTGGCTCCAGTGCATATGAGCAGTTTTTCTATCCGTATTTTCAGTAGAATTCATATTAGTGATTAAGGTGCTAGCGTCGTCCGTCATACCACATTGATAACCATTTTTTGTCATGCAGCGATCGGTGGGGATGAAGGATGAGACGCAGAAGCTGTTCAAAAACTTCTCGCCTGCTATAGAGTTTAATTTTTCTTGCAGATGTTTCAAGTGGATGGGCTGTTAAAATTGTGAATTTGAGATGATGGGCTTGACTCCATTTCTTGAGTTTCTGGCTGAATTCAATTTCCTCTGCTGCATAGAGTTCCAGATTGAAACCACCTATTTCATGAAATGCCTTGCTGTTACATACCATCAATGCACCCGCCGCCCAGCCGAATAAAACAGACAGCATTGTCCATAGCTTTAATATTGCATTTGCCCACCAAGGTTGTCCTGGCATCAGCAGGGTGCTGCCAGCGCCGACATGTTTGCCTTCCTTGATCAGTTGAAAGATGTCGGTTAATAACCCTTCATTCAGCAGGCAATCCGCATCCAGAAATATCAGCCAGTCTCCGTTGGCAGCGGCAGCTCCAGCAGTACGTGCACGTGCAATATGGTTGATTGGTTCAAAAATGACGCGTGCCCTGGCCTGTTTTGCCAGCCTGGCTGTATTATCGGTAGAATTGTTATCGACCACGATAATTTCGTGAGTAAAACCAAAATTATGGTTGGCGGCAAGCGCTTCAGTAACAGACTGTAAACACTGACCAATCAAGCGTTCTTCGTTGAAAGCTGGAATAATGATTGAAATATGCATAAAAAATATACTCTCATCAATGTATTGCTAGCATGATGATAGCAAGTTTTATCGATACGCTTCTTTATTAAATTAATCCATACAACAATCATGATTTGGAAACCTAATGTTACGGTTGCCGCCGTTATTGAGCAAAATGGCAAATATCTATTGGTAGAGGAAGATCAACAGGAACAGGGAGTGCAACTCAATCAGCCTGCTGGGCATTTGGAAGCTGGTGAATCCATTATCCAGGCAAGTATCCGGGAAGTACTGGAAGAAACGGCTTATACTTTTATTCCGCAATGGCTGATTGGTATCTATAACTGGCATTCTTGCGCTGCTGATACGACTTTTTTGCGTTTCGCGCTGTCTGGTATAGTGACCGACTTTGATCCGAATCGACCGCTGGATAGTGGCATTTTGCGCGCTGCCTGGTTTGATCTGAATGAGATTCGTGAACGAAGAAGTTGCCATCGCAGTCCGCTCGTCATGCAATGTATTGAGGATTATTTGGCTGGCAAACGCTATCCTCTAGAAATTCTTATACATTACGATTGAAAATATGAAAAAACAGCGTGTCATAGTTGGGATGTCCGGTGGAGTGGATTCCTCTGTTGCTGCCTTATTATTAAAAGAGCAAGGCTACGAGGTCATTGGTTTGTTTATGAAGAACTGGGAAGATGATGATACCGATGAATATTGTTCTTCCCGTCAGGATTTCCTTGATGCGGTATCGGTAGCGGATATCATTGATATTCCGCTGGAAGTGATCAATTTCTCGGCTGAGTATAAAGAACGCGTATTCAGTTTGTTTCTTGCAGAATATAAGGTTGGGCGAACGCCCAATCCGGATATATTGTGCAATGCTGAAATCAAATTCAAGGCGTTTCTCGATCATGCTATTACCCTCGGTGCAGATTTTATTGCCACTGGCCACTATGCGCAGGTACGTAAAATTCATGGCTCGTATCAGTTGTTGAAAGGTGAGGATGGCAACAAGGATCAGAGCTATTTTCTCTATCGTTTAAACCAGGCACAACTGGCCAAAGCACTATTTCCTATCGGGCATCTTTACAAGCGCGAGGTGCGTCAAATCGCACGTGCGCACAAATTACCAAATTTTTCCAAGAAGGATAGTACCGGTATTTGTTTTATCGGCGAGCGCCCTTTCCGTGAATTTCTCAACCGGTATTTACCGCATGAACCAGGTGAAATCCAGACACCAGAAGGAAAAGTAGTGGGTAAGCATATCGGTCTAATGTATTACACCATTGGTCAACGGCAGGGGTTAGGTATTGGTGGGATTAAGGATGGCAATGAAAAGCCGTGGTTTGTTGCAGGTAAGGATAGGGCAAGAAATGTACTGATCGTGGTGCAGGGACATGATCATCCAGCATTGCTTCGTTCTACCTTATGGGCGACCGATCTGTCTTGGATCAGTGGCAAGACGCCTCATTGCAATTGGGTGTATGCAGCTAAAACCCGGTATCGGCAGATTGATGCACCTTGTGCCATTACGCGCCTTGATCAAGGGAGTTGTCAAATTGACTTTGCACAGACACAGTGGGCAGTGACACCCGGGCAATCAGTTGTGGTGTATGAAAGTAAGGTGTGTCTGGGAGGGGGAGTGATTGCTGGCGGCGAATAATCTGCGTCCACCTAGAATCTGCCGAAGCATTCACGCGGCTTAATCTTGGGGTGCCGTATTGATAAAAGATTCACGTTGTTCCAGTTTGTCAATCAGCCTGGCAAGATTGGGATAAGATTTGCGCCATTCAATTTGTGGAAAACGAAAGGTCAGGTAGCCGATCGCACAGCCCAGTGCGATATCGGCTAACGTCATGGCTTCTCCTTCACACCAGTCATTGCTGCCCAATTCCATTGCGGCAGCTGCCAAACCCAGATCAATTTTCTTTTGCTGGCGGCTTATCCATTCATGACTTTGCTGGATATCAGGACATTTAAGTTCTAGGAAAATGGATGCTACTGCATCACAAATACCGTCTGCCAGTGCTTCCCAACGCTTTACTCTCCACCGATAAGAGCCAGGTTCTGGAATAAGGCGAAAAGTGGACGCGGTATTCTCCAGATAATCCAAATATTCTGCGATCACACGTGAATCAAACAATGTTTTCCCATCATCCATGATCAGAACAGGTACTTTGCCCAGCGGATTAAGATAGGCAACGTGTGTGTTGGTATTCCAGGGAATATCTATATCAAAATCATGGCTGATGTGTTTTTCGGCCAGAATGATGCGAATTTTACGTACATAGGGGCAGGTCAACGAGCCAATCAGTTTCATGGTGTTATCCTTTAGTAATGCTTTAATTACTGATTATACGTATCTGCGTCATTTATGGGTATAACGGCCTATGTTAAAATACCTGCTAAAACAAGGACACAGAAAAAATGAGTTTTTCCCCTATTTACGCGCTTTCTCCGCTGGATGGTCGTTACCACAGTAAGGTGGCAGATTTGCGACCTTATTTTAGTGAGTTCGCATTGATTCATTATCGGGTGCGAGTAGAAATTGAATGGCTCAAGGCATTAAGTAATGAACCAATCATCTCAGAGGTGCCTGTCTTTTCTACTGCTACGATCGTACAGTTGGATAATCTGGTAGAGAATTTTTCCATTGCTGATGCAGAAGCGGTTAAAGCGATTGAAATGCGTACCAACCATGATGTCAAAGCAGTTGAGTATTGGTTGAAAGAGTCTTTGGCAGAAAATGCCGAAATCAGCCAAGTAGCTGAATTTATTCATTTCGCTTGCACTTCAGAGGATATCAATAATCTCTCTTATGGCATGATGCTTCAAGTCAGCCGAAATCGGGTAATGTTGCCGATGCTCAAAAAGATTATCGGCAGCCTTACGCAATTGGCACATCAGTTGACGGATGTTTCCATGCTTGCACGTACGCATGGCCAGCCTGCTACACCTACGACGATGGGTAAGGAAATTGCCAATGTGGTGTATCGTTTGCAGCGTGGCTATGAGCAACTTGCGAACGTATCCATTTTAGGCAAAATCAATGGTGCAGTAGGTAATTACAACGCGCACACAATAGCCTACCCCATGCTTGACTGGGAAAAATTTTCCCGCGCTTTTGTGGAGAAATTAGGTCTGGTTTTCAATCCTTATACCACGCAGATTGAACCACATGACTTCATTGCTGAGTTATTTGATACTTATGCACGTATTAACACGGTATTGCTCGATATGGATCGCGATATCTGGGGATATATTTCACTGGGTTATTTCAGGCAAAAAATTAAAGATGGAGAAGTGGGGTCATCTACTATGCCGCACAAGGTTAACCCAATCGACTTTGAGAACTCGGAGGGTAATTTGGGGATGGCCAATGCATTATTCCGACATCTGAGCGACAAACTTCCCATATCCCGCTGGCAGCGCGATTTGAGCGATTCTACCGTGTTACGTAATATGGGCGTAGCACTTGGGTACACCTTGTTAGCTTATGATTCCTGTATTAAAGGATTGAGTAAGCTAGAAATCAATTCCACACGATTGCAGCAAGATTTGCAAGATTCCTGGGAAGTGCTGGCTGAGCCTATTCAAACAGTCATGCGCCGTTATGGGATAGCTAATCCTTATGAGCAGCTTAAGGCACTGACGCGCGGAAAAGCCGGTATTACTCAAGAAACCTTGCACCAGTTCATTGGCAGCCTTGATATTCCAGCGGTTGACAAGAAACGTTTATTGGAATTAACCCCACAAAATTACACAGGATTAGCGTCTTTTTTGGCTGCGAGAATTGGTAGCTAGCGAGTGCTATTTTAGCATCGATATCAGTACCTTAGAAATAGTGTTTTATTAGATTTTCTCGTGGTTAAGTTATTTTTTGATATTTAAATTGGTTAAATGGATTGAAATTGGAATAACTGCCTCAATTTATTAAAATAGAGCTGCCCTAATTTATTGGAATAACTGCCCCAATTTAACTATCCAAAACAAGAGGTAAGTATGCAAGAATCAAACAAATCGCAAACAGATGAACAAGAGTTGATATCGGTAAGTGGTGAAACAAATGAAGCTGAGGCTTCCAAAGAGAGAAGTACCAAAGAGACCGAGTCACAAGTAGAGATGATGCCCAGTCTTGAGGAGTTATTGAAAGAGGCCGAGTTAAGAGCAGCTGAACATCATGATGCTTGGTTGCGCGCCAAAGCAGAAGCCGAGAATATCCGTAAGCGTGCTCAGTCAGATATTACCAATGCACATAAATACGCTATTGAAAAATTTTCGAATGAATTACTGGCAGTGATGGATAGTCTGGAAGCTGCGCTGGCGGCTGAGAATACGACTCTGGAAAATTTTAAAAATGGCGTGGAATTGACACAGAAGCAGTTGGCTGCTGTTTTCGAGAAATTTAATATTAAATCCATCAATCCAAATAGCGAGAAATTTGATCCCCATCAGCATCAAGCAATGTGTATGGTGGAATCAGATCTTCCCCCGAATACGGTAACACAAGTATTGCAGAAGGGTTATATGCTGCATGATCGGGTAATTCGTCCGGCGATGGTAGCCGTCTCGAAAGCTAAAGATACTTGAAATTTCAGTAGAAATCTCCACTTCCGGATATTAGATAAGTTCTTCGTTTTAACCTATTAAAGGATCGAGCAAGTATGTCAAAAATAATCGGTATCGACTTGGGTACCACTAACTCGTGCGTAGCTGTAATGGAGGGTGGTAAGCCCAAGGTCATTGAAAATTCGGAAGGTGCACGAACAACGCCTTCTGTTGTAGCTTATGCGGATGATAATGAAATCCTGGTAGGCGCTGCTGCTAAACGACAAGCTGTGACCAATCCTAAGAATACCCTGTTTGCCATAAAACGGCTTATCGGCCGCCGCTTTGACGAAGAAATGGTACAGAAAGACATTAAGATGGTGCCTTATAGTATTGTCCGCGCGGATAATAATGATGCCTGGGTCGAAGTGCGTGGAAGAAAGATTGCGCCACCTGAAATTTCAGCGCAAATACTGATGAAAATGAAAAAAACTGCTGAAGATTATCTGGGAGAACCAGTAACGGAGGCTGTGATTACAGTGCCTGCCTACTTTAATGATTCGCAGCGTCAGGCTACCAAAGATGCAGGCCGGATTGCCGGATTGGAAGTTAAACGCATTATCAACGAGCCGACTGCTGCAGCTTTGGCTTTTGGAATGGATAAGAAAGAAGGCGATCGTAAGATCGCTGTATACGATTTAGGTGGCGGTACCTTCGATATTTCCATTATCGAGATTGCAGAAGTAGAAGGTGAACATCAATTTGAAGTACTCGCTACCAATGGGGATACATTCCTGGGAGGTGAGGATTTTGACTCGCGGGTGATTGAATATCTGGTCAATGAATTTAAGAAAGAAACCGGTATCGATCTGAAAAAAGACATCCTTGCGCTGCAACGTTTGAAAGATGCGGCAGAGAAAGCCAAAATTGAGTTGTCCTCTAGTCAGCAGACAGAAGTCAATCTGCCTTACATTACGGCGGATGCTTCGGGACCGAAACATCTCGCCATAAAGATTACCCGTGCCAAATTGGAAAGCCTGGTTGAAGATTTGATTGAACGGACAGCCGAACCATGCCGTATAGCAGTCAAGGATGCTGGCTTACCCTTTTCCGAGATCGATGATGTCATTCTGGTGGGCGGACAAACTCGCATGCCTAAGGTGCAGGAGAAAGTTAAAGAGATTTTTGGTAAAGAGCCGCGGAAGGATGTCAACCCTGATGAAGCTGTTGCAATCGGTGCGGGTATACAAGGCGGTGTCTTGCAAGGGGAGGTCAAGGATGTATTGTTGCTGGATGTGACGCCTTTGTCGTTGGGTATTGAAACCCTGGGTGGTGTCATGACCAAACTGATCCAGAAGAATACCACTATCCCGACCAAAGCAGCGCAGGTATTTTCAACAGCAGACGATAGCCAGACTGCAGTGACGATTCATGTGCTGCAAGGTGAACGGGAAATGGCATCCGGCAACAAAAGTTTGGGTCAATTTAACTTGACGGATATTCCATCTGCCCCACGTGGTATGCCACAAATCGAAGTGACTTTCGATATTGATGCAAATGGTATTTTGCATGTGTCAGCTAAAGACAAGGCGACCGGTAAGGAAAACAAAATCAAGATACAGGCGAGTTCTGGTTTGTCGGAAGAAGAAATTAAACGTATGGTCAAGGACGCTGAAACGCATGTTGAAGAAGACAAGAAAGCGTTGGAGCTTGTCAATAGCCGTAATCAATGTGATGCCATGATTCATTCAGTCAGAAAATCGCTGACAGAGTATGGTGATAAACTGGCGGCGGATGAAAAATCAAAAATTGAAGCTGCACTGAAAGAAGCGGAAGAAGCGCTTAAATCGAATGATAAAGATATTATTGATAAAAAGACCCAAGCGCTGACCGAAGCTTCTCAAAAACTGGCAGAAAAGATTTATTCCCAGGCACAATCAACACAATCGACGGCTGAATCAGCCTCTGCTAAGAAAGAAGAGAAGACAGTAGAAGGTGAAGTGGTTGATGCTGAATTTGAAGAAGTGAAAGACAAGAAATAGTTTTTCCAGTTTATTGTATTGGTGCCAGGACGCAGAGATGCAAGGGTAAAAAAGGATTCCTTGCTTACTCTGCGTTTTGGTGTTTATCGAAATATTATTAACTTTTAAAATCAGAATTAAATCGGGATTCCAATATATCTAGCAAAATATTTGGCAAATAAATTTTGCTGCTTTGATTATATTCTGACAGTCGGAAACTTTTATGAGTAAACGCGATTACTATGACGTTCTCGGTGTCGGCAGAGATGCTGATGAAAGTGAGATAAAAAAAGCTTATCGTAAGCTGGCTATGAAATATCACCCAGACCGAAATGCAGGTGATGCCAAAGCTGAAGAGCATTTTAAAGAAGCTAAAGAAGCCTATGAGATACTGTCTGATTCCAGTAAACGAGCGGCATATGACCAGTATGGTCATGCAGGTGTAGATGCCAGTGCGGCAGGAGCGGGAGCACATGGATTTGGTGATGTATTCAGTGATATTTTCACTGATATCTTTGGTATGCGTGGTGGTGGACGATCTCATATTCAGCGTGGCGCCGATTTACGCTATAACCTGGAGATTACCTTGGAGCAAGCTGCTCGTGGTGCCGAAACCAAAATTCGCATTCCTACTATGGTAGCTTGCGATACTTGTCACGGTGATGGTGCCAAGCCTGGGACTTCACCTAAAACCTGTACGACGTGTGATGGGCATGGTCAGGTGAGAATGCAACAAGGCTTTTTCTCCATTCAGCAAACATGCCCCAAATGTCATGGCAGTGGCAAAATGATTACTACGCCATGTTCATCGTGTCATGGTGTGGGTCGAGTCAAGCAGCATAAAACACTGAGTATTAAGATCCCAGAAGGTGTTGATGAAGGTGATCGCATTCGCATATCTGGCGAGGGTGAAGCAGGGATTAATGGTGGCCCGCCAGGAGATTTGTATGTTGTCATTCATTTATCAAGCCACCCTGTGTTCCAGCGTGATGGTAATGATTTACACTGTGAAATACCCATCAGTTTTACTGCAGCAGCATTGGGTGGGGAAATTGAGGTGCCAACACTGGACGGTCATGCAAAGATCAAGATTTCTCCAGAAACGCAAACTGGCAAGATTTTTCGCATGCGAGGTAAGGGAATAAAAGGTGTCCGTAGCCATGCTGCAGGTGATCTCCTATGTCATGTCGTAGTGGAAACACCTGTTAATCTAACATCACGTCAGAAAGAGTTATTACATGAACTCGAGGATATTAGCCAGAAAGATGATTCCCGTCATAGCCCACGGGCAAAATCATGGATGAAAAAAGCGCGTGAATTTTTTTCAGAAAAAAACTAAATATGGTATTGGATTGATTATTTATGTTTTGTTCAACTTGGTGCATCAAGAGACAGTAGGTCGTAGGTGAGAGATCTGTTATCAGCACAAATAGGGTAGAGGATTGCTCTGGTGGATTCTGGTTTATTGAGAGATAATTTAAAATTTAATAAGTAATTTGAATACCTCACGAAAGAAAGTGAAACAGATCATGCCAGGAAAAAATGCAATGTGGATGTTTCTTTAAATGACTGACTACAGTTAATAACTGCTTCCATAATTCCTGCCTTAATGAGTTGCTCCACTTGCAGTATTATGGTGAGCAACTCTCAATTATTATAAGTGACATAGCTTTTTATCCTTGATTTTGCAGAGTAGTTGCTAAGTTGGAATATATGCTGAAATACCCAAAATGGCTGTTAATGGTCCTAACAGTCAGTATGCTGTTTATCGTTTTGCCCTATGATATCCTTCAAGCTAATAATCTAATAAACTTTCTTAGGGGTAGCAGAATAGAATTTGGTGGCTGGATTGATGCGGGTGCAACTTTTAATCCCAGACAGAGAGATGGATTCAATGGTCCTGTCATTTTTAATGATCAAGCCAATAAGTTTCAGCTCAATCAACTAAATGTGTTTATGCGGCGCCCTGTGGTATCAACGGGAGATGCATGGGATTTTGGTGGTCGCTTCGACTTCATGTTTGGTACAGACGCTATTTTCACACAGGCTTTTGGTGTACCAACTTTTGATGTTAATACTGGGGAGCCATTAAAGAGAAGTAATTGGGATCTGGATTTATGCTGTTCTTCGACACGTACCTACGGTATCGCACTTCCACAAACTTACTTAGAGGTTTACGCACCCATTGGAAATGGACTCAATGTCAAGTTAGGTCACTTCTATACCCCAACAGGTTTTGAGACAGTTCCGGCGCCTGACAACTTTTTTTATTCACGCGCTTATACCTTGAATGTCGGTGAGCCTTTTACCCATACAGGTTTACTGGCAAACTATAATCTCAGTGAGAATTGGTCAATCATGGGGGGCGCGATTACTGGCAGTGCTATGGGTGGTTGGGACGGCGGGTGGGATAAAGAATTGGGTAACTGGGGTGGAATTGCTGGTTTCACTTGGACCAGCGATAATCGCAATACCATCCTCCATCTCTCCGGTACTTATAGCGAAACTTCTACACGAAGCAGCGAACCTTGGGGATTTTATAACATTGTTTTCCAGCACAGGATTACGCCTAGAACCCTGCTGGTGCTCCATCATGTGTATGGTCATGCCGGTGGGGTTTTGTTGAATAATCTGAAATTCACCAATGTTGTTAAAGATGCAGAATGGTATAGCTTTATCACACATCTGTATTATGACTTAACGAGTGATTTGTCAGTGGGTGTTCGAGGGGAATGGTATCGTGACGTAGATGGTTTTCGTAATCCTTCCCCTGTCAGGATCGCAGCTGCCACCAATGTTGTTGATGGAAGAGCCCTCAGTTTTGCAGGCGATATCAACAGGGTAACGATTACGCCTGCTGATTATTATGCAGTTACTGTTGGGATGAACTGGAAGGTGGCTAAGACGCTGAAACTTAAATGGGAGGCATTAAAAAGACTTAATATCCGCCCCAACATACGCTATGATAGGGTTGAAGCTTATAAGGCAGCTACTTACAGACCTTTTAACGGCCATAAGGATCAAATTCTATTTTCACTTGATTTTTTACTGCCTTTTTGACAACGGCTTCCTTTACGAATAAGGATATACTCCAAATTCCCTTCTTGGAAGGTAGTTATACAAAATTGTAGAAATTATAAGGCGAGCAATGGCGCAGCTTGTTCAATTTCTATAGTGGTTTTTTAAAGTCTTTTTAGAGATTATTGAATCAGAATTGTCGTCTGCGTCAGTATAATCGAGTCCTTTTTGTTCTTTTGCCATTTTGCGATGAATGGCAGCTTCTTTTGAATTCTTTTCTAATGATTGCTCATAATAGCGAATATTGGCCGTCGCATGAGATTTGAGATCTAGACCTTTTCTACCATAATAATAACTGTGATCTTCATACTCCTGAAGCCGTTTCTTTTGCTCTTGTAATTTCGTTTGCATCTCTTTAGCTATATTTTCGTGATATTTTGCTAAAGCATCATGATTTTTGTGATCTATGGCAAGTCGGTTAGCATTATGGATTTCGTTATTTTGAACACTTCCCATAGGATTCATTTGTGCACAGGCAGACAAAAACACGAGTATCAGTCCAGGCAACAAAAAGGATCTTACCTTCATAATGATACCTCCACTAGATAACTTAAATTTCACTCCTTTCACCTTCAAAGATTGTTGTTTAGTTATTTTGCTGAGAATAGCCATATTATAAATATGGTCAATACGTTCTCTCTAGGAAACATATTAATAGCTAATTTGTCAGCTATACATGGTGTACTACTCTGTCTCCTAGAATCAAACATAATTAAGATTACTCTAATAAGATTATTATTTTTAATACATTAGCGCTGCTAATTTGATTTGATCTTGGTTAAATTAATTTCTTGATGATAATAATATCCACTAAATGCATAAAAAATAAGTAACAACAGATGAACTGTATTGTTGATAATATAGATACAATGAGGTGATATTAGACTTATGTTAAATTAAATGTGTGGCAGAATTATGACGATAAGAATATATATACCAGATTTCAATATAAGTAATTATCAGAGTTCTGGCGACGTAAGGGTTGCCTAGTTTCCTGATCCCCACTCTGACCGACCATCGTTAGTGTCATTCCTCGGATCTGTCGGTTACTTAGCAACTTCTGGCGATGAGGTTTCATCTCGCCTTTGCCTGTGACCCAAGAAGGGCCTGATCGCTTATCTCTTTACTGTCTTGTCCTGTCCTGGCAATCGGTTTCGGTGAATCCCTATCATTAACATTATTTGAAAATAGGGGGACTGAGAATGAGTAATCAATCATCATCCAATCATCATTGGGGGAGTCGATACACACAAAAACCTTCATTTTGCAGCTGTAGTCGATGCATATGAGTGAGTGCTTGCCAGCAGTTCTTTCCCAACAACGCGACAAGGTTATAAATCAATGTTGAATTGGATACAATCCTTTGGTGAAGTCAAACGTAATTGGTGTAGGGTGTACTGGGACTTATGGTGTAGGTCTGCTAAGGTATCTACAACAATTTGATATCGAAATTTTAGAAGTCACCTCGCTTGATAAAGCAGACGGCGCAAGCGCGGCAAAGACAACGCAATCGATGTGGAGAATGCAGCTCATGCAGCATTCGCGGGGATACGCACCGTGACACCTAAAACTCGTGACGGCATGGTGGAATCGTTACGGGTTCTCAAGGTAGCAGGAAGGCCGCTATTGCAGCTCGTCGCATCGCACTGCAAATGATCCAAATGAATATTATTCTTTGCACCCGAGTCGATTTGTGATTACCTACGCACAATGACTCGCACGCAATTAATCCGTACTCTTGCCGCCTGGAGAGCAGATCTGGGTGGATATCGTGATATTTCCACTGCATACAAAATTGCATTGAAATCGCTTGCACGTAGATATTTGGAGTTACATGATGAGATTGCGGATTTGGATGTGATGATCTCAGCCATTGTTGATGAGCTTGCTCCTGAGCTGATTTCAGGCAAAGCCATTGGATATGAATCTGCTGTCCAACTATTGATTGCCGCTGGAGACAATCCAGAACGATTGAAGTCTGAGGCTGGCTTTGCAGCACTGTACGATGTAAATCCAATTCCAGCCTCATCAGGCAAGATCAATAGACACAGACTGAATCGTGGAGGTGATAGAGCAGCAAACAGTGCGTTGCATATTATTGCTATAGGGCGACTAAGAACAGACGCTAAAACAAAAGAGTACGTTGAGAAACGTGTAACACAAGGCAACACGAAACTTGAGGCACTTCGATGTCTTAAACGTTATATCGCAAGAGAGATATATTACATTTTGAAAAAGCGGAATAATTTTATCAATAGCACACATATTGCCGCTTGATATTTAGAAGGATATCAGTATGAGCCTGAAGGGGGTACGTCTTTTTAACGGGAAATAATGGAAATACTGTGTGCGAGAGAATTATTTCACGGCCTGGGTTTGGACACAGATACATCTTGGCATCATAACTGCTGATTGATCAATTTCCGATAGGTGGTCGCGTGATGCTGAAGCAATAAATCAGGTTTATCCGATGAAGCGGGTGGATAAAGATTACCACCGCCACTTATCCCAAATACGGGAATCAGAGTACCACTCAATGTATAATTCAACGAATTTACTGCCTGCTCCGGGATCTTAGCAATGCCATCGAAATAAGAAGTATCAATATTTTTAGCTTGTTCTAAGCTATAAAGCTTGTCGACTTTATTGGCAATGTGCTCTGCGAATAAATTACGAGCCCAGAAAACAGCTTTCCCTGCTTTAGCCAATCCGTCGATCAATACACCGCTGGCGCCACGACCATGTCCTTGATTCTCACTTACTGCGTCGGCAATTGATTCCGCTATTGTTTGTTGATTGATCGGCAGTTGTGGCACAGCATCCAGATTGTTGTTTATTACAAACGCAGTTCCATGGTGTCCGGCGATGCGTGCGAAATCAAGCGCAAGCTGATAATTCCCAGGTTTGGGTTGTGCAAATACATAAGATTTTAAAGTAAGGCGTTTGTCTTTTAATTGATAACGATCAGTCGGATCTGTAATTGCGTAGTGCAGGTAGGCATGCACTAAAGTGCCAATAGCTGCACCTTGACTGTGCCCTGTTATAAATAACTTTGCACCCGGCGGTATTAAGCCTGAACGCAGCAAGTTAACAATACCTCGCTCATTGTCAAACAGTATCGAAAAGGCTGCATAAGCAAATCCTAAATGCACTTCCGCGCGGGGTGTAGTTGCAAATGTGATTGGCAAATTTCGGTTTTTAGGAAATTCAATACCGGAATCAGCAGGAATGGTCGTTGCCAGCACGTCATTAAGAATGCTGCGAGCTTGACCAACAGTACCGCGAATTGCCAGGGCATACTCATCACCTGCACTTTTTTGCAAAGCTATCCATGCGTTATTGAAGGGGCCAAAACCATTCTTTGTGGGATCATCCTTTTTACCCGCCCGGCTATCCTTAATAATTTTCCATTGACCAAGGTCGGGCTTAAATTCACTGTTATCAGGATGAGCATTTCTATCATCCTGATTATTAAGCTCGATACAGAATTCCAGCAATTGCTTAGCTTCATTTGTTTTGAAACCTATGGTATCAACACGATGAGTGCGTTCATCGCGTAATTGCTCTTTTACGACATCTTTTTCATTTATCATAGTTGCACATCCTAATAGTAATGAGGGAGGCATAAAAAAAAGATTTTACTGGTCCTGATATGATGAGCTTAATAATGCTATTTCTCATAGTCAGTTTTATCCTGATAAATCTTTGATAGATATTGCATTTATTTACCAAATAACTTCAATCAAGTTTTATATCTTCAAACAGCCACCTTAGTAGAAACCGCATATTGGGGCGATTTGCTACTTCTCAGATCGACCTCACATCAGCCAGATTAATACTTGTTGCTAATCTTTACGTAAGTTTTAGCAAACTGGAGTACCTGCAACTTCCGAATAACTACAGGTTATTTGCGGCTCCAAACTTTTTCTAGTTCCGCTACTGAACTGCTTTGGTCTTGATTAAGTATTTCCCATGCGTTACGTATGGCATCTTTTTGTTTTTTCGTAAGTGTCCAGGATAAGGGCGGAGTATAAGCTTTCTTTTCGTCTTTCAATGCAGCAGTGTATTGATCGATATTCTCATATCCTGTTTGGGTAGGTATTTCGAAGAATGGAATGTTTTTTGGAAAAGAGATTTTGAAATCGAATATGTCAATATCTTTCGCAGTCCACTTTGTTTTCAGATCGTTGACAATGTCCTCGTTCCGCTGCGCTTGTGTGGAATTACGCGCAGCTAAAACAGTCAGTAAGGGTCCAAAGAGACTCATAAGGAAGCCGACATTCTTTCGGGATGCTGTTTGTAGCGGTTCTTCATCCGGGAATGCGCGGATTTCGACGAGAAGTACACGCTCTATTTCCAATTCAACACGTTTAGGAAGCACTTGTTCATTCAACCAATCAACAGCAGAGACGATCCCGAAGTTATCGAAGAACCCACCATCAGCGACATGAAAAACTGGTGTTGCCTTTGACTGACTATCGCCTTCCTCGCTATTGCGTGTTATCGGAGTGACATAAGGAAAAGTCGCTGAAAGCAAAGCTGCCGTGCTGGCATCCATATCGTGCTGAGGATAAAGGCGATTGAATTCCAGACCCTCTAAAGGCTCTGTTGCGAAGGTCATCGGACTAATCAGATAATGCCGTCCGTCTTCCACAATCGTGGCATTGAAGACTGGTACCGGCAATTTTCCCTGCTTGATAGGATCAACCCAATCGCGTAAGGTCGCATTAGGGCTCTTCATGAAGGATTTCCAATCAGTCTCGATCGCCGCCCCTCGATCGCGGGGTTGGGTGTGCAGAAATGGTAAACCAGAAAAACGCCAAAGATCGGGATACACTAAACCCCAACCAGTAGCGCCTAAGCTATCTTCAGTAGAAGCATTGAAGATTGCATTGAGTTCAGAATCCTCGGGCGCACCCTCATTGCCGAAGCGGTCAAGGAAATGAAGCGTACCTACTGAGCCTCCTGAAACTGAGCTTATCAAGCCTATGGCTTGGGTAAAATCTTTACCCAACCGTTTTTGTAATCCAGTTAAGACCATGGAGGTCCAGCCTGCCGCCTGAATACCGCCGCCGCTTGCGCAGACAACGACCAAAGTACGCCTCCCTTGTTGGTGCGCGAGCCGTTCTTTTAATGCTCCAATAAAATCATCGGGTTTGGGCGGTTCTGTGGGTGTTGGGCGGATATCATAATAATGGTCGACTTTCCAAAGCTTGTAAGCGAGGGCAGATACAGCAAGGAAGGATAGCAAGACCGGTACGCGGTAGTAATCTAAGACGAACGTCAACAGACCGAATAGAAACGAAAATATTAGTAACAGGCCTAGCACATAAGATAGCGCAGGTAGTTGCCACCGATCCTTTTTGATTTTCGGACGATAGAGTAATAAACCAATCAGATAGAGGATAGTGCTGACAGCGAGAAAAGCACTAGCAGTTACAAGTCCTGGTGTCAGTTGGTCATCTTTCACAAGGCCCGCGCGTGCCTCACTTGGCAATATCGATATGATCATTAACAACATATCAGAAACCCAACTCACGGTTTCACCAGTACGCGCCCAGTATATGGCGCCCATGAGTAGCAGCGAAAGAATGGAACCGATGACTACACCAATTTTACGATCGGTATTTGACATTTCCTTGGATGCAGGACCCGATGACCAATAGGCAGCCCAAGCGGTAGGAAATGCCAGTATCAGCGCAAATAGGTAAGGCGTTAACGCATCATCCTGAAGGAGCGCCTCCAAGAGGGGGCAAGGGGAAACATTAAAACGCGCTGCCGCATTTGTACCAATGATACCGCCGATGATAACGATACCCAGGCCAGTCGCGACAGCCCCCGGGATCACCAGTGACATACGCCATTTGTTTTTAAGAACGAACAAATTGCCGAGCATCGACGGCAGGAGATAGATACAAATTATAGGCAGCATGAAGAGCAATGCGCCGCTTATTAACGGAACACGCAAATAAAAAAGATATTGCAGCGTTTCGCCACCCCAGCGTATCAGCGAGAGCAATATCACGAATAAGATGCCTAATGTTAAATAGGTACTTTTTTTTCTATCGATGTCCATGCTTGCTTTTTCCCTTCTGCGAGATGTTATGAGCGAAATGTTGCTTATAAATGCGAATTGCATGCTAGCGCTTTAATTACTTTAAGGCTCCAAAAGCTGCTCTAGTTATTGCACTACCACTATTATTACGAGCTAATTAAGTGTGTATATAAGTGGGTATAGAAGATATAGAAATTCCTTTTTTTAGAATCAAAGTTGTCAAAATTAATGATTACTTCTGATTGGTAATCTATATCACTTTAAAACATTTAAATTTTAATTAAATTTGATATTACTATGTCATCAAATTAGATGGATATTTAAATATATTTCGATGATATAGCTTCTAAAATAGTGAATATAATAATAGTATAAATTATGTATTATTAAACTAAGAAAAAAGGAATCATGAAATTAATTAATCTGAGAATAATATATAAAATATGCTATTAACATTATGATTATATTTTTTAATGTTATTTTTAATTTGTATGTTATTAATTACATTAATTAGATTTACTAAAGAAGCGTTTTTAACTAATTACTCTCCAAAATAAATCATAAAATCTACCCAATTGGGTTACGCTGCGGCATCAAAAAATCAAACCAACTGGCGATGAAAAGTTTTGAATGCCTTAAATGGGAAAACGATCCACCAATTCTGCTTAATTAAAAGAAAGACAACAGGAGAAAAAAGCTATGAGTCGAATCAGACACCTTATGCCTATGTTGATGTTCGGGGTGCTCGCGGGATGTAATGTAGAACTGCCTGATAACCCTGCGCAGCTTAAGAATTACTGGGCTGATCAGGGATGGAGCAGCGAAGAGCGGCAATGGTTTCATCATGCTGCGCAAGGAACTAACACATTTGGTTTACCTTACGAATGGTTTAAGGCATTGGAGCAGCCAGAGCTTTCTTTTTCTGAAGTTGGATTATTTTTCGACCAAAACTATCTTGCCAGAATGGGTTTCATTCCTAGCCCAACCTCGCTAGAAGACAAAGTGCAGGTTGTCAAATACGGCTATCAAGAAAGCTCTCAAGCTAAAAAATACTCTCAATATGCAGATAAATCTTATAACGAAGCAAATCTGCCGGTAGGCTTTGCGGTGGGCGAAGAGTGGTTAGATCCGACCTCAGGGCAGCATTGGCCCATTCCTGGAACCGGTAAAAATGCGCGCAGCCTTGGTCTAACCTGTGCTGCCTGTCATACTGGTCAACTGGAATATGGTGATTACCGAATTTTGATCGATGGCGGGCAAGGTATGATCAGTTTAGACAAAATCCGCGATGCTTTAGGGTTGTCTATGGCATATACCAAATACTTGCCCGGTCGCTTTGATCGTTTTGCCAAACGCGTACTGGGTGATGCCGATACTCCAGAAAACCGCAAAAAACTTGAAAAGATGTTCAGCGATTTCTTGGACGCTGCCAAGGAACAAAGTGATCTTGAAACTGAAATGATCAAGAAAGGTGCGGCGGAGGGTTTTACTCGCCTCGATGCTTTGAATAGGATCGGCAACGAAGTATTTTCCAGTCAAATGAAAATCAAATCAAATATGTCTCCAATAGATGGGCCAGTGAGCTTCCCATTCCTTTGGAACGCTCCTTGGTTTGATTGGGTGCAATATAACAGCTCGATCATGCAACCAATGGTTCGCAATGCAGGAGAAGCGATGGGGGTGAAAGGGATGGTCAACTTATCCAATCCAGAGAAAACGATCTTTTCCTCACACATTCCAATACAAATTTTGCATGAAATGGAAATATTATTGGCTGGTGAAAAGAATCCCCTAGAAGCAAATCAGTTTGGCGGTTTACGTTCACCAGAATGGAAAAATTTACCTTTGCCACCGTTGAATGAAACCTTGGTTGTCAAGGGGCGTGAACTATATATGGGCAATCCCGACAACGGGCAGAAACCCTTGTGCGCTGGCTGTCATTTGCCCCCTATCAATTCTGACGAAATTTTCACTGCTAAATATTGGCAAGAATTAGGCGAGGGTCATAATGAAAAATTCCTGGCGTTAAAGACTGTGCCTGTGAAAGAAATTGGCACAGATTGCAAAACGGCGTTTGGAATGGCTTATCGTACAGTAAGTACGCCAGAATTCATCCGCATTCCCAATAGTGGAACGGTAATTCCACCTTTCTCGGAAGAACAAACTCCCCATGATTGTCCTCAACCTAGTTCCTCAGGCAAGACTCCTGCGGACGGACATAAGATTACCAATTTTGGTATAGCTTTAGGCGATGTAGTTGAGGCAACTAAAAACAACTGGTACCAGGATAACAACAAAAGTAATGATGAACGATTTGTATTGGACGGTAACCGGCCCAATGGAATTCGCGCTGTGATTAATGATGTTCCTGTTTATAAGGCTCGACCTTTAAATGGTGTTTGGTCGACGGCTCCTTTTCTGCATAATGGTTCTATACCTAACCTCTATTTACTGCTATCTACTCAGGCAGAACGTGATGCAGAGGCCTCCAAGTTTTACTTAGGTAGTCGCGAGTTTGATGCCAAGTACGTAGGATTTAAATACAGAGCTGAAGGCGGTTCGCACTTGCCCGATGTTGAGCTGCTACTTAACACGAAAGGGTTGTTCTTGCTAAACACGAAGCTACCGGGTAATCGCAATACTGGTCATTTGTTTACTGACGATAAAGTTGCTGGACGTATAGGAGCAAAGTTAAGTGAAGAAGAGCGCTTTGCAATCATCGAGTTTTTGAAATCGCTTTAAGCATCTCTTTAAACATCTAACAACGAGTAAGCTAAAAACAGATTTCATTCTGTTTTTAGCTTGCCTGTCAAGGAGATTAAACTGACTTTAACAAGCGCTGGCTGCTTGATAAATTGTGGTCCAGAAATCAAGAAGAGGAAGATCAACGATATAACCAAAAGTAGCGTTTCTTTCTGTTAGTGAAGAAGTCATTGGTGGTTGAAGGTGTTATAGGCAACTGTGAAGTATTAGCAATATCAACAAGTATCTGCTTTGCATGGGGTGTTTTACTTACGTTTACTGAAAATACGCGTTTAGGGAGAGAAGGAAAAGTTATGAAAAGCAAAGTGACTTCAACAGGGGTTAAATTTTGTTGTGCCATGTTAGTATCATTGGCTGTTGCCGCTGGCGCAGAAGCGGCATGCACGAATAAAACTCTCCGGGGAGACTATGGTTCCACTTGTTTAGGGACAGTCAATAACGGCGCAATCAATGTGGCGCTGGTTGGGAAATTCTCGTTTGATGGTAATAGCATGGGCTCAGCCGTAGATACAGCGAGCATTGGTGGTACAGTATTTCGGGATCGTAACATAACGCTGACTTACAATATTGAACCTTCATGCCGTGGAACGGCAACACTTACTATTGTCAATCCACCAGGTGTTTTCAATTCTACAAATTTCGACCTGGTATTGACTAATAAAGGTGGTATCTCGGGAGGACGCATCGCTACAGAGATCCAGGCGATAGAAATCGATAGTGGCAGTTTAGTTACGTGTGCGCTGTCGAGAATAGAGCAGTAGCCAAAATTATTATGCTGAGGGATTTGAACTATGTCATTCTTATCAGAATTTAGCAGGACCGAGGTCGGACCGAAACAGGCCCAATTATTCAACATTTGGGTACGGCAACATACGCTGGAATTATTCGCCGAGCTGCGTGCGAATGAACCTAATTTTGTCGTTACTGCAAAAGGACCTATCGTAGTGACCCAGTTCCGTGATGTACAAGAAGTGTTATCACGGCCGACCGTCTTCACGGTGCGTGGTTATGCGCCCAAAATGGACCCTTCCGTCGGGCCTTACATGTTAGCGCGAGATGATACTGCACTGAACCAGCGTGATAAATCCGTTATGTGGACCATGTTGCGGCGGGAAGATTTACCTAATGTCCGTAAAATGGTAGCGGATCTGGCCGATAAAGCCATTACCGCAGGTTTGTCGCAAGGAAGATTGGAAGTGGTGTCCAATGTATCGCGTAAAGTCATCCTCCAAATGACCGGGGCGTACTCGGGATTCCCTGGCCCCGATATCGAAACCATGATGCGCTGGTCTCGAGCCACTCAAAACGATATGTTCCACAATTTTCCGCAAAACGACGAGGCCGTGCATCAAGCCTCGGTACAGGCAGGAGCAGAGATGCGCGCCTATTTGCAGGAATTGATACCACAGCGTCGAGCTGAGTTGGAGAAGAATCCAGAGCTTGATGATACACTGTCACGCCTTCTGAAAACCAAATTCCCTGATATTGCTGGCTTTAATGAAGAACGTATCATCTCGAATATCATGGGCCTACTGGTTGGCGCGGGAGAAACCTCGTCTGCAGCAATCGTACAATCGCTGGATGTTTTGCTAGATCGCCCTAACGAATTTAATCTGGCAAAACAGGCCGCGCAGGATGGCAATGATGAATTGCTCAGTAATATTGTATGGGAAGCATTGCGCTTCAAACCACAGGCGCCATTTGTGGTCAGAATTTGTGCCGAACCCTATACTATCGCTGCGGGGAGTACACGGGCCGTGACAGTGCAACCTGGTATGGTGGTGCTGGCTTCGATTGCTTCCGCTATGCACGATGAGAATGAATTAGTGCATCCCAACGAATTCCGCACGGATCGACCAGACTATCATTACATGCACCTGGGCTATGGCCATCATCGCTGTCTTGGCGATCATATCAGTAAGGTGCAGGTTCCCGAGATCATGAAACGCCTGTTGCTCCGGAAAGGTTTGCGACGTTCACCTGATGATTTGGGTAGACTGGATTTTAAAGGCGGTTCGTTTCCGGAAGCATTTTATGTCGATATGGACAGTTAGAGACTTCGTCGCATTAAGGGAAAAAACGCATATTGTGGATGAATAATTCTGCCATTCTTAAAAACAAGGCAGTTTATCCTGTAAATGTATAAAATGATTGTGAAAAAGATATCATGATAGCTTCTCCATCATCATCTGAACATGGTAATCATGTGTTTCATCACGAAACCTGTTAACACATTTTTAACCGAATAAAAAGCTTTAAAGTTAAGCATCATTTGTACGATTTGCTTTATAAGACGGTGATTCTGATCAACGATATTGTTGAGATACTTGATCTGGCATGCATGGATAAATAGGTAGGTCTCGATATTATTGATTTTTATTACTATCCGTTTAAACAAAATTAAGGTTAGATTATTGTGTGAATGGTGGTTTTCTGAAGATGGTGGTGGAGTTGCCGATTCTTTCAGCATTTTTCTCGCGAAGATATTGGCACAGATCATTCTCGTCCATTGTTGCATGGAAAAGGAATTTGGAAATGACTGTTCAACCAAATATGCCAACATTAGGCGATAATCGTTACCGTAACATGAATTACTGTTCAATTCTTACTGGTATCGAGAAAGCATTTTATTTTGAGATTCTATTTGATTGACTTGAAGAAAAGATCGAGCTGCTAACGTATTTTGTACAGATCAGCGATAACTTGAGCAGAAGATTCAGATTTGTTGGAAAGGAAGACAAACTGTTTTCCTTCTTTTTTCCTTCTTCTATGGTGCGCAAACACAGCATAAGTATCCCTTGAGATCTCAAAATGACGGCAGGTAAATGGCACATTTCCAGATGTGCTCGCATGTTCAAATACTTTTAATTAACGAGAAATATCTCGTTGTGCTTATAGATTCATCAGTAACTCCTTAAAACAGTTCAATTTATCAAAACTGTCAACCAAAGTCGTAATATTCATAGCTTAAATTTATTAATAGAAAATTTAGGCAATCAAGATATCGTACAGTGCTATCTTTTTGGTTAGTTATTAGAATGATTTATCGTTTCTTTTAATGGATTTGCTGAGTGTAGGGATGCAAAGCTCTATGAAACAATAGGCAAAGTCACGTAAATAGTGGTTCTGGAGAATCGAGATATAAGTTGTATTTTTCTCAAATAGATGTGAGCTATCCAGTTTGACGAGCAAGGAATCTCGTTCTGGCACAAATGCTACCGATGCAATAATGCCAACACCCATTCCAAGTGCGACATAGGTTTTAATCACATCGGCATCCAAGGCAGACATGGCGATATCGGGAGATAAACCTGCTTGAGCGAATGCTTGATCGATCCGTGATCGCCCGGTAAATCCGTGGTGATAGGTGATGATCGGAAATTCTGCGATGGCTTCGAGCGTAAGGGGGTGAACTGACTGCAGGGGATGTCCTGTAGGCACAATGATGACATGGTGCCATGTGTAGTAGGGAAAAGAGATCAAATTGGTTGTATTTTCCAATGCTTCCGTTGCGATACCAATATCTGCCTGGCCGTCAAGCAGCATGGATACAATTTCACTTGGACTGGATTGGTGCAGTACCAGGTGCACCTTGGGAAATGCTTTCTTGAACTGCCGTACTACAGGTGGCAAGGCATATTGCGCCTGGGTGTGGGTTGTAGCGATGGTAAGCTGACCTTGATCGTACTGGCTAAACTGTTCAGCCAGGCGTTTGATATTTCGGGTATCCAGCAGGATACGCTCAACAATCTTGATCAGTTCCTTACCGGGCTCAGTTAACCCAGTCAAGCGCTTGCCTTTGCGAATAAATAATTCAATACCTAATTCATCTTCCAAATCCTTGATATGCTTGCTGACACCGGATTGTGAGGTAAATAAGGCATTGGCGACCTCCGTCAGATTGTAATGATGACGAACGGTTTCACTTATGATACGAAGTTGCTGAAAATTCAATGTTCGATCCCTTTGCTAATATTGAATTGCGCTATATTAATGCAGCTGATGGGGGAACAAATCAAGGCGGCGCGGTTTGATAAAAACCTGATCACCCTTTACTAACTGCAAGTCGCGGAACCGCTCCTTGCTGATTTCAACTTGAATGAGACTCTTATTTTGATTGTTTTGGTGCGCCAATTCCAGTCTGACAACCGGACCCACTGAGAGAATATGAACGACATGCGCTGGCAGTGCCGATTCGCCATTAATGGCGCGGTCGACTTCGATATCGTGCGGCCGCACATAAGCGACTGCAGCTAGATTTTCAGCCTCAGCATGTTCAGGGGCATCGATTGCAACATCGCCAATCCAGGCACGGCCTTGATGTACCCGACCATGGAACAGGTTAACGTGTCCCAGAAACTCATACACAAACGGATTGGCCGGACGCTCATAGACTTCATCGGGTGTGCCGACCTGTTCAATCCGCCCTTCGTTCATAACTACTACTCGATCAGATACTTCCAGTGCTTCTTCTTGATCATGGGTGACAAAAATACTAGTAATATGCATGTCATCATGCAGTCTTCTTAGCCAAGTGCGCAATTCCTTGCGCACTTTGGCATCGAGTGCACCGAAAGGTTCATCCAATAGCAATACTTTGGGTTCTACCGCCAAAGCGCGCGCCAAAGCAATTCGTTGGCGTTGCCCGCCGGAGAGCTGGTGGGGATAGCGGTTTGCCAGCCAGTCGAGTTGCACGAGTTTCAGCAGATTGGTGACGCGTTCATGGATTTCCTGATCTTTCAGACGATTCTGTCTGGGGCGAACACGTAATCCAAACGCGACATTCTCAAAAATTGTCATGTTGCGGAATAGCGCATAATGCTGGAAAACAAAGCCCACCTGCCGATCTCGGATATGTTGGCTGGTAGCGTCTTCATTATTAAACAGCACTTGACCTGAGTCGGCTGTTTCCAGTCCGGCAATGACACGCAGCAAAGTAGTTTTGCCAGATCCTGAAGGTCCCAGTAACGCAAGGAGCTCGCCTGAATGAATTTCCAGGTTGATGTCGCGTAATGCAGCAAATGTGCCGAATTGCTTGGAGAGATGACGGATTTCAATGCTCATGAATTAATTTTCCTTTTTGATGGATTCTTTTTGATGGATTACTTTTGACTCTAAGAAAGTTTTGATGGCAAGTGTGATCAGGGCGAGTAATGCCAGCAGGGATGCGACTGCAAAGGCTGCGGCATAGTTGTATTCGTTATAGAGAATCTCAACGTGCAGCGGCAAGGTGTTGGTGCTGCCGCGTATATGCCCCGACACCACTGAAACCGCGCCGAACTCACCCATGGCGCGTGCATTGCATAGAATGATGCCGTACAACAGACCCCACTTGATGTTGGGAAGAGTAATGCGCCAGAACGTCTGCCAGCCATTTGCACCCAATGCCACAGCTGCTTCCTCTTCTTCGGTTCCCTGTGCCTGCATGAGTGGGATCAATTCGCGCGCAATGAAGGGCACTGTCACAAAAATTGTTGCCAATACTATGCCGGGTACCGCAAAGATGATTTTGAGATCATGCTCGGCTAACCATGGCCCTAACCACCCCTGTAAACCGAAAAGCAGTACATAGATTAGACCGGCAATGACGGGAGAGACCGAGAAAGGCAGATCAATGAGCGTGATCAGGATATTCTTGCCGCGAAATTCAAATTTGGCGATAGCCCAGGCCGCCGCGATGCCAAATACCAGATTAAGTGGCACAGCAATGGCGGTCGCAGTCAGCGTCAGTTTGATGGCTGCAACTGCATCTGGGTCTATGATCGCGGCAAAATAAACATCTACACCTTTTTTGAGTGCTTCATAGAATACCGAAACCAAGGGTATGAAGAGGAATAATGTCAGAAACGTAAGCGCTAATCCGATTAGTGTCCAGCGTACCCACACGGGTTCCTGGGTGAGGGCTGTTTTCTGTACTTTGCTAGGGTAGGAGATAGTTATCGTGGTCATAGGAGAATTCTCACGCTAATGCGTTGCGGCGGCGACTCCACCATTGCAACAGGTTGATAATGAGTAGCAGAATGAAAGAGATGGTCAGCATGACGACAGCAATGGCGGTGGCGCCAGCAAAGTCATACTGCTCGAGCTTGGTAATAATCAATAACGGGGTAATTTCCGAAATCATCGGCATATTGCCCGCGATGAATATGACGGAACCATACTCTCCGATGGCACGCGCAAACGCCAGTGCAAAACCCGTCAGGAGGGCAGGAAAAATCGTTGGAAAAATGATCCGCAAGAAAGTCTGCAACCGATTCGCACCGAGCATGGCGGCCGCTTCTTCCAGTTCTGTTTCGATATCTTCCAGCACGGGCTGCACTGTGCGGACCACGAATGGCAAGCCAATAAAAGTCAGCGCCACATAAATACCAATAGGGGTAAAGGCAACTTTGATCCCGAGCGGTTCGAGTAACTGACCGATCCAGCCGTTACCAGCATAAAGGGCTGTAAGGGCGATTCCCGCCACGGCAGTAGGCAGGGCAAACGGCAGATCTATCAGGGCATCGACTATCCTTTTGCCAGGAAAATGATAACGAACCAACACCCAGGCTACCAGCAGTCCGAATACCGCGTTAGTTAGTGCGGCGGCAAACGAAGCACCAAAGGTCAGTCGGTACGAGGCTAACACGCGCGGTGTCGTTACTGTCGCCCAGAATTCCAACCAAGTCAGTTCGGCTGTTCGAATGAATGCCGCCGAAAGTGGGATCAGTACGATCAGACTTAGATAAAGAATTGTAAAACCCAGCGCGAGATTAAATCCTGGTAATACGCTATGCTGTTTGAATGTACTCACTTTATAATTCCTATTAGAAGATTCAAATTTTCTTGCCTACTTCGGGTGTTTGTGCCAAATCCGGATACAAGATTTCTTGGATTGATCGGGACGAAATCGTGTGAATGGCTCGTGCTGGTTCACTGAGAAAATTACCTTGGAGATAACTAGCGCCAAGACGTTTGGCAGCCGTTAACTGTTCGAATGTTCCAATATCCCATACCAGAACCTTGGCACCAAAATGGTGAACAGTTCTGATGATGTCATTGATTACATGGTGATATAACAGATAGGATGCTTTGATCCGTACGATATCCGGATATAAGCTACCTAGCTCTGACATCCAAGCGCTACTTGAACCCTTATAATAAGTGGCTGCAATTTGGTAGCCGTGTGAGTGATAATTGTTAATCACTTTCTGCAGTAATTCCCAGTCATCATTAATGATGGAGGGAATCTCAATCGTAACTCGGGAGGTTCTTATGCCTATCAGGTTAAGAAAATCTTCAAACGCACGACCGTGATCGACCTTAACACTTTCCAGAAGTCGCGGGTGTACGCCTACAAATAATTTTTTATCTGAACTGGTGGCTTTATTGAAATAATTGAGTGCGTGCACTGCCCGGCATAAGCGATCCAAATTAACCAATTGTTCATCACTTGTCGCTTGAGCAAAAATTTGCCAGGGTGAGAGCGAAATTTCTCCATTCGACTCCGAATGAATATGGGCAGCGTGCCCTATAGTCTTGTTTTGAGCAACATCGATAATGGGTTGGAAAGCACTGGTTAGTTTGCAACGATAGAATTGCCCACTTATCCAGCCATCTTCGGCACGTTCCAGAGAGTAGTCTGTAGCCGATTGAATTAACTCAAATTCATCTTTAACTATAAAAGTTTTGGAAGTGGAGGTATTCATGGAAAAACTCCTGTTAAATGAGGCATCAATATGTGTTGCTGCAGGAGATGTTTTTGATGAGGGTGAGCATTTCAGTTCCTATTTTTAGATTGTCTGCATGATTTTATTCATGTGTCTTGATCAACCTGATTTTTCAAATAGCTCACCAAAATCAAAAAGCTTTATTGCCACGTAAATTGCAGCCATGAGATGCAGTTGGTGCGATGGTTGCAACTGTTAACGAAGCACAACAATAGAGTGATCCCCAGAAAGCCAGCATCAGATTTAAGCCTGATAAAACATTATCTTGATTTAATGTATCCATCTTTTAGTCCGTTGTGAGTTCTTTTGTAAAAATAATCTGATGCCAAATCTTCTTTATTTTCTTTAATGAGCTGCGGTGAAATCGTATAAATGTCGCGCGTGGGTTTGCTGAGAAAATTGCCTTGTAGATAATCAACCCCTGCATGGACAGCTTCGGTAGCTTGATCGGCTGTTTCAATATCGTATACAAGAACAGTTGTGTTAAAACGATGGATTGTTTTTATCAGAGGAGCTGCAGCGTTATGCCGTAACAGATCTCGTATTTGAATACGCATGATGTCTGGGTAGAGACCACTAAGTTCCATCATGAGCTCTAACATCCAATCATTACTCTCGCTGCTAAAATTAGTTGCAATCTGATAACCGCGAGAGCGATAGTTTTGGATGACTTTCCTGAGAAATTTCCAATCGTGATTGGTTTCATGAGGAAGTTCGATGACTACGCGCGAGGTGGGTACCTCAATCAGGTTCAGTACGTGCTCGAATGCTTGGCCATGATCATCTTTGACACTTTCCAGTAGTCGTGGCTGCACATGGACAAACAATTTGTTATTCTGATCGGACGTACGGTTGAAATAATTAAGGGCATGGATTATCCGGCATAAACGATCCAGCTTGGCAAGTTGATTCTCTTCCGAAGAAAGAGCAAAAGTATTCCATGGAGCGGAGGTAGCTTGTTCATTTAACTCAGAACGAGTATAAGCTACATGACCTATAGTTTTGTTTTCGGTTGTGTCAAAAATAGGCTGAAAAACACTGGAAAGCTGGCAATTATAAAAAAATCCTGTAACCCAGTCTCCTTCGGAGCGTTGTACCGGATAGTCGGTAGCTTTCAGGATACGCTCTAGTTTGCGTGACAATCCTTCTGTGTCAGCAAAGATACCAATGGTTGATATATACATAGAAAAACTCCTATTAATAAGGTATTGGGCTCACACTATGACAATCAATCGTATGTCGCCTGAAAACATGCGTTTGAGAAATCCTTTTTTGAGCTCTCTCCAGTGCTCGATTTCTGTATACCCTTATACAATCGCCTGACATTTAAGCGATTCGATATGATCGCCGCCTACAATTAATACGCTCATGTTATTTCCTTAAAGTACGTTCAAATTGGGAGTGCTGCTTGCACAACACTCCTTGCATGGTTATTTCAGATAAATTTGATCAAATGTACCGCCGTCATCAAAGTGGGCTTTTTGCGCATTTTTCCAACTACCGAATGCGTCATCGATTTTGAACAGCTTGATGGCCGGGAACTGCTTGGCATACTTTGCAGCGATCTTTTCATTTATTGGCCGGTAGAAATGTTTGGCAGCAATTTCCTGGCCTTCATCCGAATAGAGGTGCTGGAGATATGCTTCAGCGACCTTGCGCGTACCTTTCTTGTCGACAACTTTGTCGACCAGGGCAACAGTAGGTTCTGCAAGGATACTGAGTGAGGGTACGATGATTTCAAATTTATCCTGGCCATATTCCTTGAGTGCCAGGAACGCTTCGTTTTCCCAGGAAATGAGCACATCGCCGATACCGCGTTCGATGAATGTAGTGGCTGAACCACGTGCGCCAGAATCCAGTACCGGCACATTTTTAAAGATATCCGTGACAAATTCTTTAGCTTTAGCTTCGCCAAAATTCTGTTTGCCGTATTCCCACGCAGCGAGATAATTCCAGCGCGCACCCCCAGATGTTTTAGGGTTAGGGGTGATCACTGCAATACCTGGTCTGGCAAGATCATTCCAATCTTTGATGCCTTTTGGATTTCCCTTGCGTACCAGAAAAATAATGGTTGAGGTATAAGGTGAGCTGTTATGGGTCAAACGAGTTTGCCAATTCTCTGGTAGAAGCTTGCCATGCGCTGCTATTGCGTCGATATCTCCCGCCAATGCGAGGGTGACTACATCCGCATCCAGTCCATCAATCACAGAGCGCGCTTGTTTGCCGGAGCCTCCATGCGATTGCCGGATAGTGATTTTCTCACCAGTCTGTGCCTGCCAGTATTTACTGAATGCGGGATTGAATTCCTGATAAAGCTCGCGTGTTGGATCGTAGGAAACATTCAATAAAGCTTTATCTGCAGATGCGTTACTTCCAATCAGTAAGCTTGCTACCAGCAGGGTAATTTTTAACCATTTGTTTGCTTTCATGCTTTTTCCTTTAATGTATAAGGTTTGAGTTATTTGAACGCTCTTATTTAAATGCTCGAATCGATACTTCCACGTAGAAAAAATTTGAGCTGTCTCTGGATTCTCCTAATGCCGCCAGTTGTCTGTTTTTGGTGAATTCCCCGTTTATAAAGTGCGAATACCCAATAGTCGTATCGACCAGCGGCGCCAATTTGTAGTTAACGCGTGCATTGATTGATTGCCCGATAAAGTCCCCACTTTGGCCGGTTGGATCGCGATTGAAGGGGTTAGGGGTTGAAATGTTTAGAAAATTGTTAAATCGATCAGTGTCACTAGCTAGCCAGAACCAGCTATAACCGCCATCGATGGACACATCCCTATGGGGTGAAAACTCAAATACTATTTTGGGCGCCTTGATGTTTTCCATGACGATATAGTCATCGGGTGACCAGGGACGGGAAAATCCGAAGAAGCGTTCAAAACGATTATCGACATTGTCTTTAGGATTGCGGTCACCACTGACAAAACCATAAAAGGCGCTGAGCCTGGGTTTCCAGGCATGTTTGAAGGAGTAGCCAAACTCAAGCAGATAAGCCCAGGCTGATTTTTTCTGACCATTATCGCTGCCAAATTGATAGATTGCCCCCAGATCGAAATCGATGTTGGTATACGGCAGCACGCCGTAGGCACGGATGGCTGGTGAATAGATATCACGCTCAGCCTGCCGCCCATCTCTGCCATCTTGCTTGAGACCCATGAAATAGGGCTGCAGCGTGATGATGTCAGACCACTTGCGCCAATGTCCGACTGCACCATAGAACCATTGACTTTTATTACGTCCATCAAAAGCATCGATTTCGCGAATGACAGGCTGCATGCCCCAAGCATCGAATTCCCAGTCATTGCCCTCTTGCCCGAAGGTAACACGAAAACCTTCAAAATTATTGGTGGTGTTGCGCCATTGATTGTTACCGAGCAAGCGGCGGTCTACTGCCTCCCAAGCCATGCGGCCACCACGAATTCGGATTGGGCGGTTATTTCCCAGGTCGTCCGTTCCCAGTGCATCCTTGAAATACAGTTCACCGTAGGTTTGAATCAACTCATATTGGTTCCAGTCACGGTTATCTCTGGGAAACTCGCTGTTATAACCTCGCGAATCCTGAAATTCAATCGCCATACGAAACGGATCGAGAATATGTCTGATCCCCACGTACGCGCGGGTGCGCAGCAGGAATTGGTTATCGACTAAGAGTCTGTTGCGACGGATATCACCATCACGCAGCTCATACCGCGTGCGGTGATCGAACCCAAAATCCAGCCAGTGGAGATCCTTAAATTCAGGATGTTCAGTTCTGGCCATGTTACGCACATAGCGGGGTGGATCAGATTCAGGGTGCGTAGCATAGCTGCGCGCACGCTGAAAATAGGTTGTCTTCTGCGGAGCATCTGCTTTGGCAGCGGCAGGTTGTGCAGTTGATTGCGCATCTCGCTGCGTTGCCGCTTGTTCCTTAGGTTTGATTGCCCATTTGTAGGAATCACCTTCAGTTGCTTGTACCACTTGTAACATGGGCTGCTGCGCAACCTGAGAATTTTTAAGTGTTACAGAACCTCCATTTGCCTGAATCGAGGCAATAGGCAATACATTTGCTGCAATAAGCAAAATGGTTCGCCAAGAATATTTCATTCATTTCTCCCCAATGTTCTTCCGGTAATCCAGTCAGACCATTGCTGTGTATTTTTTTCTTTCTCCAGTTTTCTGGTCGAGGCGATGCTAGGTTTCTGATAAAACATGATTTGAGTTAAGTTGTTAATTTGTTATTTGATTTTGCGAATAAGGTCAGCGTGATGGATGCGAATTTTTTCGCGACACTCGATTTGCATGACCTGGCCGTCATGAATCACGATTTCGACTGAGCCAAATTGAATACGGGCAATAGCTTGCAAGATCTCCTGCTTGATCTCTTGTGAAATCGATTGACTGTTTTGTGGTGTCGTGCTGTTTATCATTGCGTTGAGATAGTGTATTGATTCTATGGATGCAAACTTTACCAGCCATTCTTTATGCATAGAAATAATATTATTTCATTTGCTTATCACAATTATGTATATAGAAAGATAAAGATTAATGTTACCGCTTGATTAACCACAATAACTTGAAGCCTTGGTAATTTTTATGGCGCTCGGTTAGCAGCAGAAGGGGCAATATATTCAATGAATGTTCAATAAGTAACTACTGGGAAGTTGCCTATTGGCAACATTTGGTGTCGAAATTATTTACACCATTGTGTATATAGGATGATAAGGGTTAATGTAACTGATTAATTAATCACAATAACTTAAAGCCTTGGTAATTTTTATGGCACTCAGTTAGCAGCAGAAGGGATAATATGTTCAATAAATTACTGCTGGAAAGTTGCTTATTAACGACATTTAGTGTCGGAATTATTTACACTGAATATATAGATATTCATAATTTTATTATTTCTATTTGATTTCAATTACTTAATCTTGATGAAGAAAGCTGCCTCAAAGAAATATTGGCAAGATACCACTCATTCCCCGTTCAAAGCCGCCTGAAAGATAAAGAAAGCCTTTATCAGCAAGTAAAAAAATCCCATCCCTTATTCAAAGCTGTTTGAAAGCCAAAGAAAACCTTTATCAGTTTGTAAAGAAAATTCTTACCAGTTGTCGAGAATCTTTACATCGTGCAAATCGAAAAATTAATATCTGTATAACTCCATGTTTTATATATCAAAAAAATTATGGCATGGAATGTGCTTTATATAAAGCTAAAGGAAAGCTTAACTTCAATTGAGTTCGTAGGCACTAGTGGGGTCGGATGGATTGCAACTTTGACGTCCTAATTCATGGGATCTACGGGATCTATCATCGAAAGACGCACTTTTAGCCAACGAATAGCAGGATGGTAAAGCAAGGTTGATCTGGCCAGATCAACATTTATTTAAACGAAAGGAGATCATGTAAACGAATGGGGATCAATATGCAACTAATAATAATACTAATAAATGTTTTTCGCAGTTTGGTGGCTTCTATTATCAATGATATTTTTGCAAGTCCTTCCGTAAGGCTGGTTCGCCGAAGATTGAACAAAGCGCAGAGGCAGTGGAGCGTTACGGATGTTTTTTTTCTCTGCTTGATAGCAGCAATCCTGAATGGCACCCAGGCAGCACGTGCAAGTGGCGGATTCGATATTCCGACTGGAGCGGGACCGAGCCCGCTTTTTGGTGCAACACCATTTTCGCAAAAAATGCTATTGCTTGAGGAGATGAATTCACTGCCAATGAACAAGTGTTCGGGCTGCACTTCAACCTTACCACAACCGAGTGATACCGGGAGTTCACCGGGTAGTGCGGCGCTCGATGCGTTTCTGAAGGGACCGATTTATCCCTTTCCCACGGAGCAAGCAAACATAGTGCTACCGAATCCGTGGCAGGATTTGATTGAGACCCATACCGGACCGCTAAGTTTTACGTCAATTGAAGGGCGCCCGGCCGGGGAATTTTACGCGCATCAACGCTGGCATGAGTTCCTACCGGAGAGATACATTCAAACAGCGCAGGCCGGCGCACGTATAAACACGGGACTTCGTAACAAGGGGCAGAGACATGAGTGGAGTAAAGGTGAATTCGCGCCAGGTGGTTTGTACCATAACACCACGGGTTATGCTGGCTTTGAAGGGACCACTGCGGGTATCGAGGTACGTTTTCATCCTAAAATGCCTGTGCAGCAACCCAACTCGGTGTGGACATTCGACGGGACATTTCCACCTAAGCTAATCATGGCGCGCTATGGGGAACCCATCTTATTCCGCCATTACAATGCGCTGCCGATTGATGAGGGCGCGAACAACGGTTTTGGCAGACATACCATTACGACGCACGAGCATAATGGCCACAATCCAGCTGAGAGCGATGGCTTCGCTAATGCCTACTTCTACCCAGGGCAGTTCTATGACTATCGCTGGCCCATGATCCTTGCTGGGCACGACACCATTAATACGGACAAATCGGATCCCAGAGCGGGTGCTCCCGATGGTAAGGGAGGCATCATGCGCATTCGCGGAGACTATCGCGAAACCATGAGCACGCATTGGTTCCATGACCACATGCACGATTTCACTGCGCAAAATGTCTATAAGGGCAACATAGGGATGATGAATTATTACAGCGCACTCGATCGCGGCAACGAAGGGCTGGATGACGGTGTCAACCTGCGTTTCCCAAGTGGTACAGCCCTCGATTGGGGGAATCGTGACTATGATGTCAACCTGCTGATTGCCGATAAAGCCTGGGACCAGAACGGTCAACTTTTCTACAACATTTTTCAAACCGATGGCTTCCTCGGAGATCAAGTAACGGTGAACGGGTTGTTGAAACCTTTCTTTGAAGTGCGTGCACGCCGCTACCGTTTTCGCATTCTGAATGGCAGCATATCGCGCTATTTCAAAATTGCGCTGGTAACCTCAGCCGGCCAACGGGTGCCATTCCACATGATCGCCAATGACGGTAACGTGATGGAACATGCTGTCCGCTTCCCGAATGCTGTACTTCCGCTACAGGGTATCGCGGAGCGCTATGACATCATCGTGGATTTCAGTCAATTCCAGCCTGGTGACAAACTTTATTTTGTCAACGTAATGGAACATAAGAATGGTAGAGGTCCCAATCAAGAGATCCCACTGGAAGATATCCTGTCAGGACAATATCAGGGCGATCCAGCAGTGGGCAAATTTCTTGAGTTCCAGGTACAAGCCTACGATGGCACAGACTTGAGCATGAATCCTGCTGACTTCGAACCGGGCAAGCAAAAAATGATTCCACTGCCGACGTTTACTGCGGAAGAACTCAACAATGCAACGCATCGCACGTTTGTGTTCGGACGCTCGAATGGCACAGATGACAAGCCATGGACCATTAAGACGGATGGCGGGCAAGGATACGGTATGGATCCGCGCCGACTGTCTGCCGCACCTGACAAGGGCGGCGTTGAAATCTGGCACCTTGTGAACGGTGGCGGCGGTTGGGATCACCCAGTACATATTCACTTCGAGGAAGGTCAGATCCTGAAAAGAGGTGGATTGCCTCCGCCTGAATGGGAAAGATGGGCACGTAAAGACGTGTATCGTATCGGTGACTTACCAGATAGCCTTCAAAGCGTCGATGTCGTAATGCGCGTGCGGGAATTCAATGGTTCTTATGTGGAGCATTGCCACAATGCCACGCACGAAGACATGGCCATGCTGTTGCGCTGGGACTCCCAGAATCCGGGCCAGGTCGTTGCTATCCCCACGCCAATGCCGGACTGGGATGGAGTTAGCTATGTAGAAACCAACGTCACGGATATACCAACGTTCAAAGCCGGCGATCTCAACGCGCAAGCAGATAGAGTCGGTTTGGAAGAGGGAAACAACGGGAATAACAGTTTGAAGGGAGGAGAAAAGAAATGATAAAGGATTGTTTCGCAAGACTAAGTAGATCAAGCCTTTCAGTCAAGCACTTACTCTTCGGAATTGTACTGACTCTGGGAAGCAGCTTCACGCTGGGCGCTCCCCAGGGTTCGCCGTGGGGAGCAGATTATTTTCCTAATATTAATCTTGTCAATCAGGATGGGAAAAATGTCCATTTCTACAATGACCTTATCAAAGATAAGGTCGTTGTAATCAATTTCATTTTTACTAACTGCAAGCTTTCCTGTTCGCTGGAAACAGCGCGGTTGCGGCACTTGCAAACGCTCCTTGGTGATCGTGTGGGGCGTGATGTGTTTATCTACTCCATTACGATTGATCCAGCACATGACACTCCCGCAGTGCTCAAGCAGTATGCAGAGAAGTTTGGTGTTGGCCCCGGTTGGCAATTTTTTACTGGCAAAGAAGCAGATATTACGCTCTTGCGCCAGAAGCTGGGGTTACTCAGTCCGCAAGATCCTGCAGATCAATTGGAGAATCATAATTTAAGCGTGCTGATTGGTAACGAGGCCACAGGACGCTGGACGAAACGCTCTCTAGGCGACAATCCTCAAGTGTTGGTCAATCTGATCGGCTATCAGATGCAGAATAAGCGGATACCGCGTCAAGAGCAAAAAAGCTATGCCGCTGCGCGTGAGATCCGAGGATATTCGCCGCGGGGGGAATATCTTTTTAACACGCGCTGTAGTTCATGTCACACCATAGGCGCGGGCCACGGACTTGGTCCTGATCTGTTGCAAGTAACATCACAGCGAGATCGCGACTGGTTGTTCCGCTGGATCAAGGAGCCGGATGTGGTCTTGGCTGAAAAAGATCCCATCGCGCTGGCGCTTTATCAGAAATTCAAGGAATTACCCATGCCGAATCTGCAGCTAAGTGACGGCGAGGTAGCAGCACTCATCGACTATCTGGAGAAGCAAAGCAGATTCATTACCAAGAGTAACGAATCGAAATGGCTTCTTATCAGCGGTGAGAAGAGAAAGTAGCACCAATCTGCGCGGATGGCATGCACTCTTGCCATCCGAATTCAGATGATCTGTTCCAGGAAGCAGTAGCAACATAAGTCAAGGCATTAAGTATTGATCCGGCCAGCTGGGACCTTAGCTGGCTAGAGCAATGAAGCTGTAATTATAAGAAGTAGAAGTCATCACAACAACAAAAGGAGGTTACTATGCAATTAATAAATTTGTCTGGTAGCTTGGAAACTTCTGCTATCAAAAATCATTCAGCCACAAAGCCACAGTACCGACGATCAAGCAGGATGCAGAAACAAATGAAGGGACTGGGTTTTTTTCCCCTCTGTCTAACTGCAGCAGTCCTGTATGGCGCCTCATTAGCACACGCATCTGGCGGATTCAATATTCCGACCGGAGCACCACCGAGCCCGCTCTTTGGTGCAAAGCCATTTTCGCAAAAAATGCTGCTGTTTGAGGAGATGAATTCACTGCCACTGAGCAAATGTTCTGATTGCGCCTCAACCTTGCCGCAGCCCAACGACACCCACAGCTCACCGGATAGTATGGCGCTCGATACATTTTTGAAGGAACCGATTCATCCCTTTCCAACGGAGCAAGCGAACATAGTGATGCCGAATCCGTGGCAGAGTTTGATTGAAACCCATACCGGGCCACTCAAATTTTCAGCAACCGAAGGGCGCCCGGGAGGAGAATTTTACTCCCATCAACGCTGGAATGAGTTTCCACCGGAGACATATGTTCAAACAGCGCAGGCCGGTGCACGCACAAACACGGGATTTCGTGACAAGGGGCAGAGACATGGCTGGAGCAATGGCGAATTCGCGCCGGGTGGTTTGTACCATAACACCACGGGTCGTGCTGGCTCTAAAGGGACGACAGCTGGCATCGAGCCACGTCTTCATCCCAAAATGCCTGTGCAGCAGCCTAATTCGGTGTGGACGTTTGATGGGACATTCCCACCCAAGTTGGTTGTAGCACGTTATGGCGTTCCCATGGTATTTCGCCATTACAACGCACTGCCGATCGATGAGAAGACGAACAACGGCTTTGGCTTTCATCTCATCTCAACGCACGAGCATAATGGCCACAATCCGGCTGAGAGCGATGGCTTCGCGCATGCCTACTTCTACCCAGGGCAATTCTTTGACTATCGCTGGCCTATGATCCTCGCTGGGCACGATACCATCAATACGGACAAATCGGATCCCAGGGCGGGTACTCCCGATGGGAACGGCGGCATCATGCGCATTCGCGGAGACTATCGTGAAACCATGAGTACGCATTGGTTTCACGACCACATGCTCGATTTCACATCGCAGAATGTCTATAAAGGCAATGCTGCCATGATGAATTATTACAGTGCGCTCGACCGTGGCAACGAAGGGATGGATGATGGTGTCAACCTGCGTCTCCCGAGTGGCACCGCTCTGGATTGGGGGAATCGTGACTATGACGTCAATCTGGCGCTTGCCGACAAAGCGTGGGATCAGAACGGGCAGCTTTTCTTTAACATTTTTCAAACCGATGGTTTTCTCGGAGATCAGATGACGGTGAACTGGGCGTACAAGCCTTATTTTGAAGTGCGTGCGCGCCGCTACCGTTTCCGCATCCTGAATGCCAGCGTGGCACGCTGGTTCCAGGTCGCGCTGGTGAATGCAGCCGGACAACCGGTGCCGTTCCATATGGTCGCCAATGATGGAAATTTGATGGAACATGCTGTCCGCTTCTCGGATGCTGTACTTCCATCACAAGGCATCGCGGAACGCTATGACATCGTTGTGGACTTCGGTCAATTCAAGCCCGGTGACAAACTCTATTTTGTCAACGTGCTGGAACATAAGGACGGCAAAGGTCCCAATAAACAGATCCCGCTTGACCAGGTGGTATCAGGAAAATATAAGGGTGATCCGGTAGTTGGCAAGTTTCTCGAGTTCCGGGTGAAAGCCTACGATGGCGTAGATTTGAGCATGAATCCTGCCGATTTTGAGCCAGGGAAGAAACAAATGATCCCGCTGCCGGGATTCACCGCTGAAGAACTCGCAAATGCAAAACATCGCACGTTTGAATTCGGGCGCGCGAATGGCTCAGATGACAAACCATGGACCATCAAGACCGATGGTGGGCAAGGGCTCAATATGGATCCGCGCCGGTTGTCTGCCGCGCCTGACAAGGGCGGCATTGAAATCTGGCACCTTAAGAACGGTGGAAATGGTTGGAGTCACCCAATACATGTGCATTTCGAGGAGGGTCAGATTCTCAAACGCGGTGGACTGCCTCCGCCTGAATGGGAGAAATGGGCGCGTAAAGACGTGTATCGCATTGGTGATATGCCAGACACGCTTGACAGTGTTGAATTTGCGATCCGTGTAAGAGAATTTGTGGGTACATATATGGAGCATTGCCACAATACCACGCACGAAGACACGGCCATGCTGTTGCGTTGGGATTCCCAGAATCCTGGCCAGGTCATTGCTATCCCCACTCCGATGCCGGACTGGGATGGTGTTGACTATGTAGAAACCAACGAAACAGATGTACCTTCTTTCAAGACCGGTGATGCTAACGTGAAATAGCAAGAAGCTGGACTGATTGAAGAAGTGAAGAGACCTCTGCATAACTGGCTTTTTGGATAGTTTTAGTGTTTTTAAGTGATTGATTCTTTGAATCATACATACACAGAAAGACTCTAAAAACACAGTAATGCGGAGGTCTCATGAATAAAGGAGAAAGAAATGATGAGAAAAAGTTTAGTAGGGCTATTGAGGTCAAACCTGTTAGCCATTCTCTTCTTCATCGGAATAGCCCTGGCACTTGAGAGCGGCCCCACGCGGGGCGCTCCACCGGGTTCACCGTGGGGGGCGGATTATTTTCCTAATATTAATCTTGTCAATCAGGATGGGAAAGATGTCCGCTTCTATGATGACCTCATCAAGGGTAAGGTAGTTGTGATCAATTTCATCTTCACCAACTGCAAACTTTCCTGTTCGCTGGAAACAGCGCGGTTGCGGCACTTGCAAGCGCTCCTTGGTGATCGTGTGGGGAGTGATGTGTTTATCTACTCCATTACGATTGATCCGGCACATGACACTCCTGCAGTGCTCAAGGAGTATGCAGAGAAGTTTGGTGTTGCCCCTGGCTGGCAATTTCTTACTGGCAAAGAAGCGGATATTACGCTCTTGCGCCGGAAGCTGGGGTTACTGGGTTCGCAAGATCCTGCAGATCAATTAGATAATCATAATCTGAGCGTGCTAGTTGGTAACGAGGCTACGGGACGCTGGACGAAACGCTCTCTAGGCGATAATTCTCAAGTGTTGGTCAATCTGATCGGCTATCAGATGCAGAATAAGCGGATGCAGCGTGAAGAGCAGAAAAGCTATGCCGATGCGCGTGAGATCCAAGGGTTTTCGCGGGGGAATTATCTTTTTAATACGCGCTGTAGTTCATGTCACACCATAGGCGCGGGCGACAGACTTGGTCCTGATCTGTTGCAAGTAACATCACAACGAGATCGCGACTGGTTGTTCCGCTGGATCAAGGAGCCGGATGTAGTCTTGGCTGAAAAAGATCCCATCGCGCTGGCGCTTTATCAGAAGTTCAAGGAATTATCCATGCCGAATCTGCAACTAAGTGATATCGATGTAGCAGCACTCATCGATTATCTGGAGAAGCAAAGTAGATTAATTACCAGTAGTAACGAATCGAAATAGCTTCTTATTAGCGGCAAGAAGAGGAAGTAGCAGCAACCTGACCGGATGGCATGCAGTCTTGCCATCCGAATTCAGGTGATCTATTCCAGGAAGCAACTGTGCTTCTTCCTGTCAATAAGTAAATATAAGGAGGCGCTCAGTATCGATCCGACCGGCTGAATTAGCTGGCTGGGCAATAACAATAAAGGAGTTATTCAAACGGAAACAAAAGGAGGTTACTATGCAATCAATAAATTTATCTGGCAGCTTGGCAGTTCCTGCTATCAACTATCATTCAGCTACAAGGCCGCAGCGCCAACGATTAAACAGGATGCAGAAACAAATGAAGGGCCTGGGAGTTTTTTCCCTCTGCCTGACTGCAGCACTCCTGTGCGGTGCCTCGTTAGCACAAACAGGTGGTGGAACAAGTGGCGGCTTTGACATTCCGACTGGAGCATCACCGAGCCCACTCTTTAGCGCCACCCCTTTTTCGCAGAAAATGCTGATGCTTGAGGAAATGGGCTCACAACCCCTGGTTGAATGCCGCGATTGCACCTCGACTTTTCCAGAGCCAAACAATATCAGGAGTTCTCCAAATGGAGCAGCGCTTGATGCGTTTCTGAGGGAGCCGATCCATCCCTTCCCGACAGAGCAAGTGAATATAGCACTGCCGAATCCTTGGCAGGAGCTGATTGAAACTCATACCGGCAAACTAGATCAAACGGCGTACGAAGGGCGCCCACCTGGCGAATTTTATGCCCATCAGCGCTGGCTTGAGTTCTTTCCGCAGGTATGGATACACACAGCCCAGTCTGGCGCACGCAGAAACGAGGGACTGCGTAATGATCAGCAGCGACATCGTTATGCCGTAGGTGAATTTGCGCCCGGCGGTCTCTATCATAACACTACGGGGACTACTGGTTTTGAAGGGAGCACCGCTGGGATCGAGGTGCGTCTCCATCCCGAATTACCTGTCCAGAATCCGAATTCGGTATGGACGTTTGACGGTACCTTCCCACCGAAAATGATTATAGCGCGCTATGGTGAGCCCATCCTGTTTCGCCATTACAATGCGCTGCCGATCGATGAGGGCGCGAACAACGGCTTTGGCAGACATACCATTACGACGCATGAGCACAATGGCCACCATCCAGCCGAAAGTGATGGTTTCACGGCGGCTTTTTTCTTTCCGGGCCAGTTTTATGACTATCGTTGGCCTATGATCCTCGCTGGGCACGATACCATCAATACGGACAAATCGGATCCCAGAGCAGGTGCTCCCGATGGGAAGGGAGGCATCATGCGCATCCGTGGGGATTTTCGCGAAACCATGAGCACCCACTGGTTTCATGACCACATGTTCAATTTTACGGCACAGAATGTCTATAAAGGCAATGCTGCCATGTCAAATTTCTACAGCGCACTCGATCGTGGCAACGAAGGGCTGGATGACGGTGTCAACCTGCGCTTGCCGAGTGGCACCGCCCTTGATTGGGGGAATCGTGACTATGACGTTAACTTGATGGTTGCCGACAAAGCCTGGGATCAGAACGGCCAACTTTTCTTCAACATTTTCCAAAATGATGGCTTCCTCGGAGACCAGATGACGGTGAACGGATTGCTCAAACCTTTCTTTGAGGTGCGGGCGCGCCGCTACCGTTTCCGTATCCTGAATGCCAGTGTAGCGCGCTGGTTCAAAATTGCGCTGGTGAATGCAGCCGGCCAACGGGTGCCGTTCCATATGATCGCCAATGATGGTAATGTGATGGAACATGCTGTCCGCTTTCAGGATGCTATTCTTCCGTCACTGGGCATCGCGGAGCGCTATGACATCATCGTAGACTTCAGTCAATTCCAGCCAGGTGACAAACTCCATTTTGTCAATGTGCTGGAACATCAAAATGGCAGGCGGCCTAATCAAGAGATCCCACTGGAAGATATCCTGTCAGGGCAATATCAGGGCGATCCAGCAGTGGGCAAGTTTCTTGAGTTCCGGGTACAAGCCTACAACGGCAAAGACTTGAGCATGAATCCTGCTGATTTTGAGCCAGGCAAGAAACAAATGATTCCGCTGCCGACGTTCACCGCAGAAGAGCTCAACAATGCGACGCATCGCACGTTTGAATTCGGACGTGCGAATGGTGAAGATTTCAACCCATGGACCATTAAGACCGATGGCGGGCAAGGGTTTACTATGGATCCGCGCCGGCTATCTGCCGCGCCTGACAAGGGCAGCGTTGAAATCTGGCACCTTGTGAATGGTGGAGCCGGTTGGAGCCACCCGATACATGTGCACTTCGAGGAAGGCCAGATTCTCAAACGCGGTGGACTGCTTCCGCCCGAATGGGAGAAATGGGCGCGTAAAGACGTGTATCGTATTGGTGATTTGCCAGATACGCTTCAAAGTGTTGATTTTGCTATCCGTATAAGAGAATTTGTGGGTACATATATGGAGCATTGCCACAACACCACGCACGAAGACACCGCCATGCTGCTGCGTTTTGACTCCCAGAATCCGGGCCAGCTCATTGCCATCCCCACGCCGCTACCGGACTGGGATGGCGTTACCTATTTAGAGACCAATACCACGGATATACCAACCTTCAAAATCGGTGATCTCGACGCGAAAGCAAATAGAGTCGGTTTGGAAGCAGTGGGCAATGGAAATAACGGAAATAACGGAAATAACGGAAATAACAACAATAACGGCAATAACGGAAATAACTGAAATAATGGAAATAACGAATTGAAGGAAGGAGGCAACATGAATAATGGTAAAGACCGTAGTAAAGGCAGCAACAACGATGTGTCAATATCCAACAGCGGAAATTTTCACGCCAGCCAGAGCTCTAACTCTGTAGGCGAGCATGACGATGGGGGATACAGGCCATAAAGGAAAAGTTCGCAGTAAATGAGGCAATGATTGCTGAGGAGAAGCCTGGCTGGACTATGGAGGTCAAAGCTTCCAGCTGGACTCTTTCTCTTTCCAATCATGCTGATGTTGCTGATGTCTACTTTACAACTACCTTATCAAAGATAAGGTAGTTGTAATTAATTTCATTTCGCGAAAGCAGATAGAGTCGGTTTGGAAGGGGGAAACAACGGGAATAACAGTTTGAAAGGAGGAGAAAAGAAATAATAAAAGATCGTTTTGCATGAATGGAGTTATCTATGTAGAAACCAACATCACGGATGTACCAACATTCAAAACTGGCGATCTTGATACGGGTAATGATTAGGAAGAAATACGCTGAAAGAAGGAGAGAAAAATGATAGAAGATCGTTTTACAAGACTAAGTAGATCAAGCCTTTCAGTCAAACTCTTACATATAGAAAATTTATCCAAACCCAAGCAGGTATTCCGACGATTACGCAGAGTCCAGAGTCAAATGAGCATTAGGAAAGCTTTGCTGCTCTGTTTGTCCGCAACAACCTTCTACGGCACCTCATTTCCTACCGCAAATAGTGCGAAGTTCGACATTCCGACTGGAACATCACCGACCCCGCTTTTTGGCGCCCCCCCTTTTTCGCAAAAAATGCTGCTGCTTGAGGAAATGGGCTCACAGCCCTTGGTTGAATGCCGCACTTGCACCTCGACTTTACCGCAGCCAAACAATATCAGGAGTTCTCCAAAAGGAGCAGCACTCGATGCATTTCTGAAGGAGCCGATCCATCCCTTCCCGATGGAGCAAGCAAATATAGTGCTGCCGAATCCGTGGCAGGATTTGATTGAAACCCATACCGGGCCGCTCAATTTTACGGCAATCGAAGGGCGCCCACCTGGGGAATTTTACGCCCATCAGCGCTGGCTTGAGTTCTTTCCGCTGGTGTGGGTACAAACAGCCCAGTCTGGCGCGCGCAGAAACGAGGGATTGCGTAATGATCAGCAGCGACATCGCTATGCTGTAGGTGAATTTTCCCCAGGCGGTCTGTATCATAACACTACAGGTCGTGCTGGTTTTGAAGGGAGCACTAAGGGTATCAAGGTACGTTTTCATCCCAGAATGCCTGTGCAGCATCCTAATTCAGTGTGGACGTTTGACGGTACCTTTCCACCGAAACTAATCATGGCGCGCTATGGTGAGCCCATCCTGTTTCGCCATTACAACGCACTGCCGATCGATGAGACGACGAACAACGGTTTTGGCAGACATACCATCTCGACGCACGAGCATAATGGCCACAATCCGGCTGAGAGCGATGGCTTCGCGCATGCCTACTTCTACCCAGGGCAATTCTTTGACTATCGCTGGCCCATGATTCTCGCTGGGACCGACACCATTAATACGGACAAATCGGATCCCAGAGCAGGTACTCCCGATGGGAACGGCGGCATCATGCGCATTCGCGGGGACTATCGCGAAACCATGAGCACGCATTGGTTCCATGACCACATGCAGGATTTCACATCGCAGAATGTCTATAAAGGCAACGCTGCCATGATGAATTATTACAGTGCGCTCGACCGTGGCAATGAAGGGCTGGAGGACGGTGTTAACCTGCGTCTCCCGAGTGGCACAGCCTTGGATTGGGGGAATCGTGACTATGACGTTAACGTGATAGTTGCTGACAAAGCGTGGGATCAAAATGGACAGCTTTTCTTCAACATTTTCCAAACCGATGGTTTCCTCGGAGATCGGATGACGGTGAACTGGCTGTACAAACCTTATTTTGACGTACGCTCGCGCCGCTACCGTTTCCGCATCCTGAATGCCAGCGTAGCACGCTGGTTCAAGATCGCGCTGGTAACTGCAAGCGGCCAACGGGTGCCGTTCCATATGATCGCCAATGACGGTAATGTGATGGAACATGCAGTCCGCTTTCCGAATGCAACTCTTCCATCACAAGGCATCGCGGAACGCTATGACATCGTTGTGGACTTCAGTCAATTCAAGCCCGGTGACAAACTCTATTTTGTCAATGTGCTGGAACACACGGATGGTAAAGGTCCCAATCAACAGATCCCACTTGACCAGGTGCTATCAGGAAAATATAAGGGTGATCCGGCAGTTGGCAAGTTTCTCGAGTTCCGTGTGCAAGCCTACAACGGTACAGACTTGAGCATGAACCCTGCCGATTTTGAGCCAGGCAAGAAAAAAATGATTCCACTACCGGGATTCACCGCCGAAGAGCTCAACAATGCAACGCAGCGCACGTTTGAATTCGGGCGTGCGAATGGCACAGATGACAAACCATGGACCATCAAGACCGATGGGGGGCAAGGGTATAACATGGATCCTCGTCGTGTGTCTGCCGCGCCTGACAAGGGCGGCGTTGAAATCTGGCGCCTTGTAAACGGTGGAAACGGTTGGAGCCACCCAATACATGTGCACTTCGAAGAGGGTCAGATTCTCAAACGGGGTGGATTATCTCCACCTGAATGGGAGAAATGGGCGCGTAAAGACGTATATCGTATTGGTGATATGCCAGACACACTTGGTAGTGTTGAATTTGCGGTCCGTGTAAGAGAATTTGTGGGTACATATATGGAGCACTGCCACAATACCACGCACGAAGACTCGGCCATGCTGTTGCGTTGGGATTCCCAGAATCCAGGCCAGGTCATTGCTATCCCTACGCCGATGCCGGACTGGGATGGGGTTGATTATATAGAAACCAATACCACGGATGTGTCAACCTTTAAGGTTGGTGATCTCGACGCGAAAGCAAATAGAGTCGGTTTGAAAGCAGTGGGCAATGAAAATAACGGAAACAGCGGAAATAACGAATTGGAGGAGGAAGACAACATGAATAATGGTAAAGGCCGTAGTAAAGGCAGCAATAACGATGTGCGAATATCCAACAGCGGAAATCTTCACGCTAGCCAGAACTCTAACTCTGTAGGCGAGCATGACGATGGGGGTAAAGGCCATAATGGTAGAGGTCGCAATAGGGGCGGTCATAAAGGAGGCAATGATTGATGAGAAGAAGCTTAGCTGGACTATGGAGGTGAAGGTTTGCAGCCAGACTCTTCCTCTTTGCAATCATACTGACGTTGCTGATGTTAGAAAGGCAGCGGACTATTTTCCAAATATTCCTCTTGCAAATGAGGACGGAAAAGATGTCTGCTTCTACAACTGCCTTATCAAAGATAAGATAGTTGTAATTAATTTCATTTTTACTAACTGCAAGCTTTCCTGTGCCTGGAAGCAGCGCGGTTACGACACTTGCAAAAGCTCCTTGGTGATCGTGTGGGGCGCGATGTGTTTATCTACTCCATTACGATTAATCCAGCACATGACACTCCCACAGTGCTCAAGCAGTATGCGGAGAAGTTTGGTGTTGCTCCTGGCTGGCAATTTTTTACTGGCAAAGAAGCAGATATTACGCTCTTGCGCCAGAAGCTGGGTATTGGATCTACAAGATTCAGATGATCTGTTCCAGGAAGCGACTACGCTTCCTGTCAATGAGTAAGCATATAAATAAGTGCTCAATATCGATCCGGCTGGCTGAATTAGCTGGCTGGCGCAATAACAATAAAGGAGTTATTCAAACAAAAGGAGGTTCCTATGCAATCAATAAATTTGTCTGGCAGCTTGGCAGCTCCTGCTACCAAATATCATTCAGCTACAAGGCCACAGCACCGACGATTAAACAGGGTGCAGAAACAAATGAAGGGCCTGGGAGTTTTTTTCTGTCTAACTGCGGCATTCCTGTGCGGTACCTCGTTAGCGCAAACAAGTGGCGGCTTTGACATTCCGACTGGAGCGCCACCGAGCCCACTTTTTGGCGCCACTCCTTTTTCGCAAAAAATGCTGCTGCTTGAGGAAATGGGCTCAAAGCCCCTGGTTGAATGCCGCAATTGCACCTCGACTTTACCGCAGCCAAACAATATCAGGAGTTCTCCAAATGGAGCAGCACTCGATGCGTTTCTGAGGGAACCGATCCATCCCTTCCCGATGGAACAAGCGAATATAGTACTGCCGAATCCTTGGCAGGATTTGATTGAAACCCATACCGGGCCGCTCAATTTTACGGCAATCGAAGGGCGTCCACCCGGCGAATTTTACGCCCACCAGCGCTTTGATGAATTCTTTCCACAGGTATGGGTACAAACAGCCCAGTCTGGCGTGCGCAGAAACGAGGGGCTGCGTAATGATCAGCAGCGACATCGCTATGCTGTAGGTGAATTTGCGCCAGGTGGTCTCTACCATAACACTACAGGTCGTGCCGGTTTTGAAGGGACCACTGTGGGTATTCAGGTACGTTTTCATCCCAATTTGCCGATCCAGCAACCTAATTCGGTATGGACATTTGACGGGACATTCCCGCCGAAATTAATCACGGTGCGCTATGGGGAGCCCATCCTGTTTCGCCATTACAATGCGCTGCCAATCGATGAGGGTGCGAACAACGGTTTTGGCAGGCATACCATCACAACGCATGAGCATAATGGCCACCATCCAGCAGAAAGTGACGGTTTCGCAGGAGCTTTCTTCTTCCCGGGGCAGTTTTATGACTATCGCTGGCCTATGATCCTCGCTGGGCACGATACCATCAATACGGACAAATCGGATCCCAGAGCGGGTGCTCCCGATGGGAAGGGCGGCATCATGCGCATCCGTGGGGACTTCCGCGAAACCATGAGCACGCATTGGTTCCATGACCACATGCTCGATTTTACGGCACAGAATGTCTACAAGGGCAACGCTGCCATGTCAAATTTCTACAGCGCACTCGATCGCGGCAACGAAGGGCTGGATGACGGTGTCAACCTGCGTTTTCCGAGTGGCACCGCCCTCGATTGGGGGAATCGTGACTATGACATTAACTTGATGGTTGCGGATAAAGCCTGGGATCAGAGTGGTCAGCTTTTCTTCAACATTTTCCAGACCGATGGCTTCCTCGGAGATCAAATGTTGGTGAATGGGTTGTTCAAACCGTTCTTTGAGGTGCGGGCGCGCCGCTACCGTTTCCGTATTCTGAATGTCAGTGTGGCGCGCTGGTTCAAAATTGCGCTGGTAACCGCAGCCGGCCAACGGGTACCATTCCATATGATCGCCAATGACGGTAATGTGATGGAGCATGCTGTTCGCTTTCCAGATGCTATTCTTCCGTCACAGGGTATCGCAGAACGCTATGACATCGTTGTGGATTTCAGTCAATTCCAGCCCGGTGACAAACTCTATTTTGTCAACGTGCTGGAACATCAAAATGGTAGGCGGCCTAATCAAGAGATCCCGCTGGAAGATATCCTGTCAGGACAATATCAGGGTGATCCAGCAGTGGGCAAGTTTCTTGAGTTCCGGGTACAAGCCTACGATGGCACAGATTTGAGCATGAATCCTGCTGATTTTGAGCCGGGCAAGAAACAAATGATCCCGCTGCCGACATTCACCGCGGAAGAACTCAATAATGCAACGCATCGCACGTTTGTATTCGGACGTTCGGATGGCGCAGATGATAAACCATGGACCATCAATACCGATGGCGGGCAAGGGTTTACTATGGATCCGCGTCGGCTATCTGCTGCGCCTAACAAGGGCGGCGTTGAAATCTGGCACCTTGTGAACGGTGGCGGCGGCTGGGCTCACCCGATACATCCTCACTTCGAGGAAGGGCAGATCCTGAAAAGAGGCGGATTACCTCCCCCTGAGTGGGAAAGATTTGCGCGCAAAGATATGTATCGTATCGGTGATTTGTCAGATAGCCTTCAAAGCGTCGATATAGTAATGCGCACGCGGGAATTCACGGGTTCATATGTGGAGCATTGCCACAATACCACGCACGAAGACACCTCCATGCTGTTGCGTTTTGACTCCCAGAATCCGGGCCAGCTCATTGCCATCCCCACGCCGATACCGGACTGGGATGGAGTGGTCTATGTGGAAACCAATACCACGGATGTGCCAACCTTCAAAATCGGTGATCTCGACGCGAAAGCAAATAGAGTCGGTTTGGAAGTAGTGGGTAATGAAAATAACGAAAATACCGGCAATACCGGCAATAACGGCAATAGCGGCAATAGTGGAAGTAACTGAAATAATGGAAATAACAGGTTGGGGGAGGGAGGCAACGTGAATAATGGTAAAGGCCTTAATAAAGGCGGCAATAACGATGTGTAATATCCAATACTGGTAATCTTTATGTCAGCTAGAGCTCTGTAGGCGAGCATGACAATGGGGATACAGGCCTAAAGGAAAAGGTCGCAATAAATGAGGCAATGATTGTTAAGGAGAAGCCTGCTGGACTATGGAGATCAAGGTTTCCAGCCGGATTCTTCCTCTTTCCAATTACATTGATGCTGCTGATGTTGCTGACGTCAAAAAGGCAGCGGACTATTTTCCAGATATCCCTCTTGTAAATGAGGGTGGAAAAGATGTCCGCTTCTTTTATGATAATCAGCTCAATTCCAATAAACCCTGTCACACATAGGCACGTGTACGATAATCAAATCCGAAATTTAGCTAGCCCGGATATTTCACCAAACCGGCCTTTACTGCAATGCGAAAGTTGATGAGCAAGCGTTTCCGGATAGATTTATGCAAATCCAGTTTGTACCGTTAGTCTATGCAGGCATTGGCGGGAAATTTCGGTATTTTTCTACCACTACTTCGCGCCAATAATCGCAGATATTGGTTTGACGCGGGATACTTAAACCTGCTCGCAAATCTCTTTGCCATCTTATTTATACCGTCTGATTCACCTTCGTATCATGTTTGATTTGGAAATAAAATTAAATCGTAGTAAAAACTTAGAAAACAGTGCTGTAACACATATAATTGTCAATTGATTCAGACTCTTTTAGTTTTTATGATGGTAACCATCAGCAACGACCAGTAGATCGTGCGGCCAGCTCCGCTGCCTGTACTCAAGTGCGAAGCAATTCCGCAACACTCCACACTTGCGCGATTGAGGTATGCTGAATTTCCTGGAGTCCAAAGTTTCATAAAATATAGACATGAAATGAAGGACAAGAATGGAACAATTACCGCGAACACGATATAGCCAGGAATTTCGTGAGCAATCGATCAAGTTTTTTAAAGAAAGTGGGGCTGCACCTCAACGTACTCGAGAGACCTATAGTGCGAAACGCTTAGCTGGGTTTACGTTGTAAGCAAAAACGCAAATTTAAGGGAACAATCGATTCTAAACATCATTTACCGTTCACACCCCCTAATATTCTGGAAAGAGGGTTTTCTGTTAGCGCACCTTACAAAGCATAGGCCAGCGATATCACCTATATTCCTATGGACGAAGGCTGGCTATATTCTTACTGGAATGAAAGGCCCCTATTTAACAGGGAACTGGTGGGTCATGCCATGAATGAAAGAATGACAACGGATCTGGTTATACAGGCTTTGTTTCGTGTAGCAAAATAGAAAATTGTCGAATATATAGAAGATCTTTCATAACTGGCAGCGCAAGCAGGTAGCGATAAAGTATCCCCGCACACGCATCCGGCACGCTGGCCAAGAAGAAGCCGTTACCCTTCTGCCTTTAACACCACTTCGATCTGTTCAGAGCCACCCTCATGGCCTTGGATGGCTCTGTCATCAGCTTCACGACGTGCCGCCCCGATACATAAATGCAGAAATGAATACCCGTTTCAACCAGCTCGGCACCAATAAAAAAACGCTGACTACCTATCACCATGTCTTCTGCTTCTTAGTTCGTTCTAATTGCTACCTCAAGTCACCTTAACATTCGCAGTTTCTCCCTTGCGCACCAGCAGTATGAGAGAGCGTGACACCACTTCGAGTCCCTCCTCCCTCTTCCAGAGTCTGCACAACTGCCTCCCAGTCTCGGATTCAGAGTATCCACCAGAATCCGCCAGCGACCAGGTTTTTGCAAGATCGGGAGCGAATAATCAATCACAGTATTCTCCTCGCCTGTTCATCTTAAGATGATTTGTTTGCTAATTACCCGTTACTATCTGTCCCCGCACTTCGCCGCCGGGATGAGCATTGCTATGAATATTCACATAGGTATTCCCTGCGTGCATCGCTTCGGCCAGATCTTTTAAAGTTTTTATGTCTTGTTGAATAGAGTTCATACATGTGTTTGCGACAATATTTGCGTCAGTGAGTGTCGCCTTGATTTCCACCATGCCATCGACCCCGCCGGTAATTACACCTGATAGAAAGGCTACTATCGGTCCATTCTTGCCTACAGCCCCACAATGAATATGCGCTCCTGCTTGACCAAGTAACCCTACCGGCTCATCTCTAGAGCTTTGAGCCTTAAGCTCGTACGCCATCTCTGTGAGCTCTTGATTAAATGCAAAGTTCGCTTTTCCTTGTACCTGGGTAACCACAGGAGGAACTTCCTGGTCTCCGGTAAGCTTAGCCGTAATATAGCCTTGCAAAAACAGTTGTTCAACAGGGGTAAGCCTAATAGCCATGTCGCTACTATAAACGTTTCTAGCGAGAAGTATAAGGACTAATAGGTAAGATACTGTCATAGCTGTTTTCATGATTTGATCTCCTTTTGGTTATTGAATGTCTTTCTGTGAAAGACTCTTGATTGAATCTAAGATAAGAGATAGGAGTAATAAATGCTTTTATTAAACTCTAATGGTTTTTAAATAGGTTATTGAAATATGTAAATAAAAAAAATACGTGCAAACACGTAGAAATCAGCTTTATCGACAGTTGATCAAATATTTTTTTGACTGAAGTTATGCAATATTCCAAAAGTTAAGTGTATTTTTGTCTTTCAGTTAATTCCATATCTAAATCAAACCTGACTTTGTCGGCTTCACCTTGCCGTATTATTTATACTGTCTGCGGCTCGCCTTCGTGTCATCTTTGATTTGGAAATGGAACTAGAACTTATTTCATAAATCGCAGCAGTCTGCGCATCAGGATCATCGAGAAGGCGAGATGAACGAAGGCTGTGAAACGCTCATAACAGCGATCCCAACGGATCAGGGTTCGCTTATACTTGTTCATCCACGCAAATAAACGTTCGATTTTCCATCGACGCCGGTAGCGCCTGAGTGGGCGACCATCCTGAGTTGCCAGGCGGATACGGTTCTTTCGGTGCGGAGCAATCAGCTCGATTCCTTGGGCTGCCAGCCGCTGATCGAGCGGATCACTGTCGTAGGCACGATCTCCCACAATTCTTTGGGGTCGTCCCACGGTGATGGTCTCAGCGAGTGTCGCCTCGACAAGGATGACTTCATGTGGCGAAGCAGAAGCCGTGTGCACAGCGAGTGGAAGACCAGTAGCGTCTGCAATAACCATGAGCTTCGTACCTTTGCCCCGCTTGGTCTTTCCGACTTTGGAGCCCCCTTTTTCGCCACCGTGAAGGTGCCGTTGATGAAGCATTCTGTGAGATCGATTCCGCCTCGCTCCTCCAGATCTCTCGCCAGCGCTTCCAGTATCTTGCGCAGTACGTCCGCCTTCACTCAGCGGCTGAACCGTCGGAAGCAGGTCGAGGGAGAGGGAAATCGGTCGGGAAGATCAGCCCACGAGGCGCCTGTGCGCAATACCCAAAGTACGCCATCCATTACCGCTCGGTCGTCGTGGACTTCCGGTCTTCCTCTCCCGTCGGCACGAACCGGCGATGGCGGAATCAGCGGTGAAAGAATGGTCCATTGTTCGTCTGTCAGTCGTTCGTATCTGCTCATCCACCGGAAGTTAGCATTCTTCCGTCATTGTGAACAGCGGCATTTATGAAATGAGTTCTAGTCATGACTTTTCTCCTAGCCCATAGCCAAATTTCTTCAATTTTAATAAGAATTGAAATAAAGAATTTCCTTAGATTAAAACAAAGAAAATGCTTATTTCATTATTGCACCCCCTATTTAAGAATCAGCAACGATGATTACCCAGTTGATCTGCCATTGATTCGATCAAGTAAAGTATGAAATCTTCATAATGGAAATGACAAGAGAAATTTGAAAAAAGAACTAATTTTAGGGGGTTTTCTGGAATGAAATATTTTTTTATATCGAAGAGTAAGCTAAGGTTTATAAGTATTGTCTTTTCATCGTTTGCAGTATTGACATTATGGTTTATCCACGCACATGCGGTTGTCCCGGATGCACCTCACACATTAGAAACCCTCAAGGGAAAGATTCCCAAACTTCCAAATCTGAAGGGTATTGTTACTGACAGAGAGGCGGCGATTGCTCTTGGTAAGATGTTTTTTTGGGATCAGCAAGCAGGCAGCGACGGGCAGGCCTGCGCATCGTGTCATTTTGCGGGTGGCGCTGACACGCGTATAAAGAATCAATATAGCCCTGGCCTCCTCGATTTGCGTTTTCCTGGCGGAGATTTAGAATTCGGAGGCCTCACATCAGTGCCTAATGACACAACTGATCATAATGATTTATCACCCTTAAGTACTGCCCATCGCACGGCAAGTGGATCTCTTGCAGGTCCCAATTACCTAGCCAAGCCTGAAGATTTTCCCTTCCACCAACTGGCAGATCCACTTGATCGCGATTCTGCAATTTTATATACCACGAATGACGTATTCAGCTCACAGGGTGTCAGACCTTCTACGTTTGTAGATTTGCAGAAGGTAGTGATCCCTCATAAAACCGCTACCTTTAACGAGGTGTGTGTTCCGGAGCTAGATGCCTCTTTCATCTTTCATCGTAAGGTCGGGCCAAGGAATACGCCTACAAACATCAATGCAGTTTTTAATTTCCGTAGTTTCTGGGATGGGCGGGCCAATAATATTTTTAATGGTTTCGATCCTTTTGGAAACCGTTCTGATGCGGCATTTGTGCTCCAAAATAATAAAACTGGAGTTAAGGCAATAAGGCTCGCATTGAAAAATGCCAGCCTGGCCTCGCAGTCTCTAGGACCTCCCTTGTCGGCATTCGAGATGACGTGTGGAGGCAAGACTTTTCCCAAACTCGGCCGCAAAATGTTGAGTCGGCAGCCACTCGCATGGCAAGATGTGCACAACAATGACAGCGTGCTGGGACAACTGCTTGACGCTAACGGAAAGATTCCGGGCACCTACTCGGACCGGATACGCGCAGCGTTTAATCCAAAATGGTGGAATGGCCATGGCAGATACAGCCGTGATAATGAGGGCAATATCATAAACGATCCCAAGGGCTATACACAGAAGGAAATTAATTTCTCGATGTTCTGGGGTATTGCGATCATGCTATATGAATCGACACTCGTATCCAATGACTCACCCTTTGATAATGGCCTGCTTGCCGCGGCGGAGCAACGGGGTCAGGATATCTTTATTGGCAAGGGAAAGTGTGTTAACTGTCACTCCGGCGCGCTCTTCAACAAATCAGACGAAGGCAGAATTGAGCGTATGCTGATGTCTGAGGGCAATACTCAGCCTGCTTTCTATGACAATGCATTCTACAACATCGGAGTAATCCCAACGGTGACCGATCTCGGGGTTGGTGACAATGATCCATTTGGCAATCCGCTGTCATTCACTCGCCAGTTCATTGGGAAGAAGAGAATTGACAACTACGGGAATAATCCATGCGAATTCGAAATATTGATTCTGGCTGAAGATCCTTGTAATCGGGAAAATCAACAGGTTGCCTTGAAGACTTTGAAGAAAGGGAAAGAGCGGCAAGCTGTTAACGGTGCTTTCAAAACGCCGACACTACGCAATGTCGGGCTTACACCCCCTTACTTCCATACTGGTGGTTATGCGACACTGGAAAGTGTCATTGATTTTTACAATCGAGGAGGCAATCGTCGTGGCCATCACCAACCAAGTGATAGGCACGATACCTCGGGTACAGGCATGCTTGGTAAAGGCGATCCAGTAGCCAAGCAACATAGAGGCAGCAATCTCGATCCAGATATCACACCGCTTAACTTAACCAATGATGAAAAAAGCGACCTTATTGCATTTCTGAAAAGCCTCACGGATGAGCGGCTTGCTTGTAGTAGGGCACCGTTCGATCATCCGTCGCTCAAGGTGTTCCACGGCACCGATGAGGCGACTCAAATCGATCTGATCTTCACGCTACCTGCGACTGGCGGCACAGACGGATTGCAGTCTTGCCGTCCGAATTCGGGTAATCTGTTCCAGGAGGCAGCAGCACTTCCTCCTGATCAGGGGCTGTCGGAAGATACATTTTTGCCAAAAATGCAAAATTTAAGTTTTTGATTAATCGATAATTTATTCTCATGAAATCGCTGTTTTGATTGTTATCTGACAATCCCGATGATTGATTAGGAAATAAGGCGCAGAGTTAAAGCTGCGCCTTAGCAGTCACATTGTTAAAGATATTCCCATTACAGGGTGCAGCTTCTCCGAGAGTATATCTAGAAAGTGACACCTCTTGTACCTTAGTGTAAGTCGTTCGGTAGCTACCGTGGAAACGCAGACGATTTCCCATTAGAGAAAAAAGGATATTGATCAGGACGATTACAAGTGAAATTAAGTTTAACCTAAGAAGCGCAGTTGATCGCTTGGCTGGAGAGTTAAGTCCATGATATATAGAGACATTTTATAAATTTTCTCATTCACCAGAATGGTGAGGCCGCTACGAGGTGTCATATGTCGCTTCAGGCGCGAATGCGGCGTTGCTCTTCGTTGCAGGGGATGGCCCTGTGACCTCATCGCGTCTTGCCTCGCACCTTGATCACCACATGCTCCACCTCGTCCAACTTCGGTTTTTAGGTTTAATAATTTTTCTTTTGAGAACTTTTGAGAACAATTCGTTGCTTGATAAATTATCGCAAAGTGATCTAGCACCGTACTCATGAATAATGAACCTAATATATGCGCTACGACTCGTATTCTTGTTACCTTGGTAATGAAAAAATTATTTGACGGAGGGTAATTGGAAAAGGTTATGTTGAGTATTCGTGCACATTCTTGGGTTAACCGCTTGCAAACTTTTCTGCTGATTTGTTTGCTGCTGGGTATTTTTATTCTTGCTGGCTGGCTATTATTTGGCAAAGAAGGCTTGTGGTTGATCGCTCTGATCAGTGTAATTATCGTGCTGATACAACCTGCAGTAGGTTCGCGGCTGACACTGGTGCTCTACCGCGCGCGCCCAATTACACGCCATGAAGCGCCAGAATTATGGCATATCATCGCGTTTCTCGCGGCACGTGCTGAATTACCCAATGTGCCAACATTATATTATGTAGAAAGTCCCATGGTCAATGCATTCACTGTCGGTAACCGGCGGCAGGCTGCCATTGCGCTAACTGACGGTTTGTTGCGTTATTTATCGATACGTGAGCTTGCTGCTGTACTGGCCCATGAGACTGCCCACGTCGCGAATGGTGATCTTATTGTTATGGGTTTGGCAGATTATATCAGTCGATTGACGAGCATGCTGGCGCTGGCGGGCCAGATACTGTTGTTCTTTGCGCTGCCTTCCGTTCTACTCGGTTACGCGACAATCAACTGGCCTGTGCTGCTCCTGCTGCTTTTTTCTCCTCATCTGACTTTGCTGCTGCAACTGGGACTTTCGCGTGTGCGGGAATTTCACGCTGATCTGAAGGCGAGCGAGCTTACTGGGGATCCTGAAGCACTAGCATTGGCGCTAGCCAGGATCGAGCGAGCCAGCCGGTCTTGGCGTGCCTGGTTATTTCCTGGCTGGGGCAATCCTCAACCTTCCTGGCTCCGAACACACCCCGCCACTGAGGAACGCATCAAGCGTTTACTATCACTTCGTGCTACCTCCAATATTCGGTGGTCTGCTCAGCCTCTCTCCTATACATCGCATGAGCGGGTGCGTTCTTCACCGCGCTGGTATTTTAATGGTTTCTGGCGTTAACCCGGATATTTCGACAGGACGCGGGATGATGGTGAGGAGATTTGCGAGCAAATTTACATATCCAGCGCCAAGTCAATATCCGCGACTATTGGCGCGAAGTGGGGGCGGAAAGATGCAGCAAATCTCCCGCCAGCGCCCGCGAAGGCCAATGGTACAAATTGGATTTGCGTAAATCTGTCCGGAAATGCTTGTTCATCAACTATTGCATTATAGTAGAGGCCGGCTTGGTGAAATATCCGGGTTAGCACTATGCAAAATTTACGCACCTGGCTGTAGAACGACACCGATTTCTTGCTTTTGCCCATCGCGCACGATGGTCAGTTGTACCGTATCACCAACATTATAATCATCGATCAATGCTAGCAACTTAGAAGCGGAATCCACCTGCTTACCTTGTACGGCCACGATCACATCTTTTGGAATGATGCCACCATCAGGGGTTAAGGTTGCACCTTTCAAACCTGCTTTATCAGCCGCTGAGCCCGGGGTTACACGCAACACGACTACACCTTCAATTTCCAGCATGGCCGTGATGCGCTCATTAAGCCGTTCATCGACTTCAATTCCCAGTGTCGGACGTATGTATCTACCATGGGAAATGATTTGCGGTACTACGCGCATGAGAGTATCGACCGGCACGGCAAAACCGATGCCGACAGATGCTCCACTTGGACTATAGATCGCTGTGTTAATGCCGATTAAGCGTCCCGCCGAATCCAGGAGAGGCCCACCCGAATTACCAGGATTGATAGCTGCATCGGTCTGAATTAAATGTTGAATGGGGGCAGCGCCGCTTTCGCTGGTAAGCGAGCGATCCAATGCAGAGACAATACCCGTGGTCAGCGTCCAGTCGAGTCCAAAAGGGTTACCGATGGCGAACACCTTTTGCCCGACTTTCAGATCATGACTGGTGCCTATTGGAACAGGGGGTGGGCGTTTAAAACCTATGCCGATTCTCAAAACTGCAATATCGTGTGCTGGACTTACGCCGACCAGCGCAGCTTTATAGTCACGCCCATCAGCTAGCTTGATCGTTGCTTCACTGGCACCCTCGATCACGTGAAAATTAGTGACGACATGGCCAGCATCATCCCAAATAAAGCCCGAGCCTGTACCTCGAGGAACGGCAAAAACATTGCGCGTCCAGATATCTTGCACTAGCCTGACTGTTGTGATAAATACGACCGAGTCACGGGATTTTTCGAAAAGCTCAATGGTCGCACGCTCATCTGCAGCCAGATCGCCACGCGCAGTAACCGTGCGTACGCCACCCACTTTAGGTGTGAAAAGTGACTCGATGAGGGGCAATGACCACCATAGCAGCGTCAAAGTAATAATGACCAACGTAAATGCTGTCAGTCGGCGCACAAAAGGATCAGAACCTGGAGGGGGAGAGGAGATGGGACGCATAGTCATTTCTCTTATAATGAAAATTATTTGTGACTGAGATAAGGCATAGAAAACACTACATTCTAGTAAGAAAGCTTGCAGCTGAACAGTAAAAAGAATCCCATTTTTTTCAAGGAGAAATCTTCCTTAACAGGTTGTTGAGAAACCCACCCGCTCGGGCAGAATCTCACAAAAATTTTTCTATTTTGAGAAGGAGATTCATCGATTCTGTCAGAGTGATTGCTGCGAGCTTTGCCCCCACAAGGGCTGTTCACGACCCATCCGAACGACAACTAGCCGCGTACATCGAATACAGCCTGCCTCATCGCTGGTTTGTTGTGCTGGATATTGGTGATCGAGTGTAGAATCATAGACCTTGCCCATAACCAAGAGCGTCTGCTGGACAATGCGCTATGGTTGGGATGCTCGGATCGAAGCGGCTACAACCATATGGGTCTAGAGCATTCTGCATTTAAATAGAGTCGATAAGGGATTCTCAAAGGATGAGATATAGTTGATGATCTTGCTATAAGGAGGTGACATATGCCA